>PWGF01000115.1 GCA_003554375.1 Spirochaetaceae bacterium | reverse complement strand
TGCGATCTCCGCGAGCCACTGGGGGAGATGGGACTTGACGTATGAGCCAATTGCTTCGAGCTGCTGGTCGCTCATCTGCATTCCTCCTCTACTATAGCATCAGCGGCGCCTCCCGTCAGGCGGGAAGACGCTCTTCACCTAGTAGTACAGGGGGTACGGCGGGAATTCTTGTTTTTTGGGGCGGGCGCGGTGCGGGGGCTGCTCGAGGGGCGTGCGGTGTGTGGTGTGCGAGGGTGTGTGGTCCCTGGGGCCGGCATTTGGGAGGCGGGGTGGGCTAGAGCTTGGTGAGCTTCACGCCGCTCTCGGCAAGGATCTCCGGGACAAGGGGGTCGGGGCGGTAGTCGTAGCGGTAGATGATTTCGCGGATGCCGGCGGCGGCGAGGATTTTGCTGCAGGTGATGCAGGGGACGTGGGTGACGTAGATGCGTGCGCCGTCGAGCTTCACGCCGCGGCGGGCGGCGTCGGCGACTGCGTTTTGCTCGGCGTGGACGGTGGCCTGCTCGTGGCCGTCGCGAACGCGCGAGTGGTGCGCGGCGCCGGGGAGAAAGCCGTTGTAGCCGGCGGCGATGATGCGGTTGGGGTTGTCGCCGCCGGAGACGACGACACACCCCACGTGGAGCCGCTCGCAGCTGGAGCGTGAGGCGAGGAGCAGCGCGGTGGCCATGAAGTAGGCGTCCCACGAGGGGCGGCCTTCGAGGTTCTCGGTGGCGCCGGCGATCTGCTCGAGGAGCGCGGCGTCGACGTCGGCGTCGGGGGAGAAATTGGGCTTCATGGGTACGGATGATGCCGGATTATGGGAAGAGATGCTACCCGGGGGCCCGCGCGCCGCGGCCTGATCCGCGCAGCCTCCACGCCCCGGCCGTTTTCGGAACGGCCCGCGCGCCGCGCGCGGGTCTGCGCGTGTGGCGGTTGGACGCGAGCAGGCGGGCGGAGCCGAGCCCCTGGTAGGGGGGAGCGGAATCCCGGGCGCGCGGCTGCGCGCGGCCGGGATGGAGCGGGGGGGAATACCTGATCCCCCTCCTGGGGCTGAACGGGCTTGCGGGGGTGTTGGGTGCCGGCGAGGATCGTTCTGCAGGTGATGCACGGCGCGCCGGGCCGGCCCTGCGGTTTAGCCGTTGTGCTCCGGGCTTGGTGCGGCGAGCTCGTCGAGGCGGTCGTATACTCCGGTGAGGTGCCGGTAGGTTTGGTCGAAGAGCTGGTGGTATTGCTCGTAGAGCTGCGCGGCGTGGGGGTCGGGGGCGACTTCGCGCTCGACGGGGTTGAACCGGCGCGCAATCGAGAGATCGTCGAGGACTGAGGCGCCGACGCCGGCACAGATGGCTGCGCCGAGCGATGTGGCGTCGTCGAGGTGTCGCGGGATGAGAATGCGCTTGTTCCAGGCTGAAGCGAGAATCGGGATCCACCGGTCGTTGGTGGCGCCGCCGCCGATTGCGGTGATCTCGGCGGGGAGCTGGTCCGGCCCGAAGGCGTTCAGGATCGACTTGAGGTTGAGGGCGACTCCCTCGAGGACGCTGCGGACGAGCTCGCCGGGGCCGGTTTGGGCGGTGAGGCCGACGAACGTGCCGCGGGCACGCGGGTTCCACCGGGGACTGCGCTCACCCATGAGATAGGGGAGGAAGAGCACGCCGCCGGCGCCGACGGTGGTCCCGTCCAGTGCCGTAGAGAGAATGTGGTCGAGCTCCTCGGATGATTTGTCGGTAATTTGCAGAATGAGGTCACGGAGCCACGCATAGGAGAAGCCGGCGCTCTGCATGGTCCCGCACGGGGAGTAGCGCGCGCCGTCGTTGGTGATCCAGTTGAAGGTGCGCATCTCGGGGTCGAAGAGCGGCTCTTGGGAGACGGTGGCGATCCAGGCGGAGGTGCCGATCACCACGTAGGTGGAACCGGGCTCGGTGACGCCGGCGCCGGTGGCGGCGCAGGCACCGTCGCCCCCTCCGGCGACGACGGGGGTGCCGGGGGCGAGGCCGGTGTCGGCGGCGGCTTCCGAGGTTATGTGGCCTACCTGTTGGGTGGAGGCGACGGGCTCGGGCATGAGTGAGACGTCGATGTCGAGGGCGTCGGCGATCTCGGCGGACCACTGCCGGCTACGCAGGTCGAAGAGGTTGGTCCCGCATGCGTCGGAGTAGTCGGTGACGACTTGGCCGGTCAGTCGGTAGATGATGTAGTCCTTTGCCTGCAAGCTATATCGGGCCTTGCGGTAGGTGTCGGGCTCGTGCCGCTTGAGCCAGGCGATCTTGGCGGCGGTGTATGAGGAGCTCACCCGGTGGCCGGTGATCTTATAGACGTGCTCGGCGCCGAGGTGCTCTTCCAGCCGGCGGGCTTCCTGCTCTGCCCGGGTGTCCGCCCAGATAATCGAAGGGCGGAGCGGGCTGAGGTGCTCGTCGACGAGGAGGCATCCCATCATGTGGGCGCTGAAGCTCACTGCCGCGACTGCCTCCGGCTGGATTCCGGTCTGCTGGAGGAGCTTCCGGGTGGCCCGGCAGACGGCATCCCACCACTGGGTGGGCTCCTGCTCCACGAAGTGGGGTGCGGGATAGTTGGTGGGGTAGGCGACCGAGCACGCGCCGATCTGGCGCCCGTCGGTCGAGTACAGGACGGCCTTGTCGCCGGTGGTTCCGAGGTCGTGTGCCAGCAGATATGGGGCTTTGTTGCCGTTGCCGTTCATGAGTCTTGCCTCCGCTCCGAAGTGCGTGCCCCTAGGCTACCATATCTCAGAAGCGTTGCAACGGAACGGCGGGAGCCGGCGGAGAATCCTTAGCGTGGTCCTGAGGGCCCGTGGGCTGTGGGCCCGTGGGGCTGTGAGGGGCCGATGGTATGGGCTATATATAAGACTATCGATACCGCACAACGGGCGGCGCGCGACGGGGATGGGAGTCACCCCGCTTCGTGTTCCGAAGCGGGGCTGTCTCGCGGTTGCTTCTGAGCATAACCGGTGCGGCTGCTAGTCCAGGTACTCGCTCAAGGTCCCGACCTGCTCGCGGACGATGTCGGTTGCGACTTCGCAGCTGACGGTGGCTCCGGAGACTGCGTCGATCGCTCCGTCGTGGGCGACCAGGTGAAGCTCCTCTTCCGACAAGCCTTGGAACTGATCGAGGAAGTCGCCTTCGACGATGACGTCCCCGATATCGGGGGTCTCGTTCTGCTCGATAACGTGAGCCCCGTGGACGTTGCCGTCTAGGTCAATTCCGACGGCCATGATTATGAGGTCTTCATATCCGGAAGCCGCGCCGATGGCTGCGTATCCTACGACCTCTCCGTCCTCCAGCACGCGATGGCTGTGGCCCTCGATGAGCTCGAACTCGGCGTCCGGGAAGATATGGGCGAACTCGCTTGCGGGATCGGGTACGTCGATGAGCTCCGCGGCGGCCCAGGCGTTGAGGATCTCGGCGGCCTTGGCGGCGACGTCTCCGGTCAAACGACCGCATCGCTCGCTCCGCTCGGCGTCCGCGCGCTCATATCCGGAAGCAGCCAGCCATGCCTCGACCGACGGATCGCAGTTTATGGTGCCGGCCGTGCTCTGTACCTGCGGTGTGTCGATATAGTCGTCTACAAGAAACTCGCCGCCCGCCGCGTACTCGTTCGAGATCTGGGTGGGAAACGGCGTGGTTTCGTAGTACTCCACCAACTCCGAGGCGAGCGGACGGTAGTCCTCGCCTGCGATGAGATTGATGGCCGCCATGGCTCCCACGACCGCACCACAGGCGCTTCCGGAGCCGGCTACGCCGCCGCGCCCGAAGTGGAGCATGTACGTGGGAATCTGATCGTACGGATGGCCAAGCTCTTCCTGTAGCGGGTAGACGATTGCGTGGAACGCACCGTAAGAGCATGAATCAACGTGATACCCTTCATGCCCGAGCTTTCTCACTTCCTCCACATCCAGCTGCACGTAGGGCCATGGCAGATCCTGCGGCTGCGTTTCCTTAGCGGCCTCGGCGGTTTCCTGCGCCTCTGCCAGCTCTTGTTGGAGCGCCTCGTGCTCCTCGATGGAGACGACCTCGTCTTCGTCCGGTCCGCAGGCGGTGAGCATGCCGGCGACCACGATGAGCGCGACGGCTGCCGCCGCGGTTAGACCGGAACTCGTCGTTCCGTTTTGCATAACAACCTCCTTCACTTGGGTGTTCTTCTGTTCCCACTTCCGGGCATAGGCGATGCCCCGGGGTTTGCGTGCCAAGCTCGTAGCCCGTGTACGGGTCTTCGAAGCCAAGGCGGCGATTACGCTTTAAGCGTCCGGCGCTCAGCGTGATCACGCTTCCTGGGCTGTTGTAAGCGGGCTACTCTTCACTAATCTGGCGGAAATGTCCAAAAAAGCCACGGACATCACGTTGAAATGGCGGTGGTTCGTAATTCGTGAAGCGAAAGCCAGCTCTGAAACGTAGCATTGGGGAAAGCTCGGTACTTGTCAAGCGAACGGATTCGGAGGTGACTTTAGCCCCGGGAAGAGCTCAATCGATGCCGCCGAACCGGCGCGAGAGCTCTTCCGCTGCGCGAAGCATCGGGTCCTTGAGCTTCATAAGGTAACTCCGGGAGAACCGCGAGTCCGGGCCGGAGATGGCTAGGCCGCTGGTGACGTGGCCTCCTGCGCCAAACACCGGTACGGCAACGCACCGCAGATTCTCCGCGAACTCCTTATCGTCGATTGCGAAGCCGCGGGCGCGGATGCGCTCGAGCTCGGCGTGTAGCTCGTCGGGGTCGGTCAGCGTTTCGGCTGTCCTTGGTTGCGGTTCCGTCTCCATGAACCTCCGGAAGAAGTCCTGATCCTGATAGGCCAACATAGCCTTTCCGATTGCGGTGCAGTGCAAGGGCGAGCGATCTCCGATTTGGAAATCCACGTTGACCAGTTGAGTCCCTTTGACTCTGTAGACGAGTACTGCTTCGAAGCCATCCAGAACCGAATAGTGGAGCGTCTCAAGGGTCTCAGCCGAGACTTCGCGCATGAAATCCTGGACCATACGGGAGACTTCATTCTCAGCCAATAGGTTCCGGCTCAACGATATCACTTTGTAGCTGAGTCCGTACTTCTTGGATGCTTCATCCCTGGTGACGTACCCTGCCTGCTCGAGCGTGACGAGCATTCGATACGCCGATACCTTGTCGATTCCGAGTTGCTCGCCGACGTAACGGGCCGTTACTTTTTCCCGCGAGCCGGCTACCGCCTCGAGCGCGCGGAACGCTTTGAGGGCGGTGGTGCTGCCTCCCTGCCTTCTGTTGCTCGAGTTCACGACGACCTCCCTCGGGCCACAACCTCAGGATGTAACAACATATGATACACGAACATGGTATATGTAGCAAACAGTATGGTGGCACCGGGTGGAGATTGTCGGAGCTGGGGGGAACACGGAGGCCGCGGGCCTCGGAGAGCGAAACCGGCCCCGCCTCACTCCCTTTCCCAGGAGTTTTCGACTATCGAAAACTGTTTGTATCAATCGAATTGCCCTTGGGGTCTGGTTCCGCATACCGCGATTCTGTTGAAGATGTTACATTTTTTGTTGACAGATTTCATATACCGTACTACGCTGAAACCAGCGAGAATCAAACAGGCGATACCTGGTTGGCGGCACGCAGGTGAGGAGGTGCTTTGTGAAGATGCTGATCGATAGTCAATGGGTTTCGTCCAGCAGCGGCGAGCAGAGACAAGTGTTGGAGCCGGCCACGGGCATAGTAATAGACAAGGTCCCGGAGGCGACCGTCGAGGATACCAAGCGGGCCATTCAGGCGGCGGGAGAAGCTAAGAAACGAATGCGGACGCTGCCGTCGCACAAGAGAGCGGAGATCCTCATTTCGGTCGCCGGGCGGATGGAGGCGGAGTGCTCCGAGCTCGCGGAGCTCTTGGCGCGAGAAAACGGGAAGCCGATTCGACAGACCCGGGAAGAGGTTGGAGCCGCTGCGCGCATCTTCCGCGGCTTCGGAGAAGAGGCAAAGCGGCTGTTCGGCCGTACGTCGCCGTTGGACAACGTCGCCGGCGCCGGGTTGGAGAATGATTTCGCGATGACGATCCGGGAACCGGTGGGCGTGGTGGCGGCCATCGTACCGTTTAACTACCCGGTTGAGCTCTATTCTCACAAGGCTGCCGCTGCTCTGGCCGGAGGAAACGCGGCGGTGGTGAAGCCGCCGGCTGCGTGTCCCTTAACTCTGCTTCGGATTGGGGAAATGCTGGAGGAAGCAGGTCTGCCGCGCGGTGCACACCAGATGGTGACCGGGAGCGGCCGGACCGTGGGGCAAACGCTTTCGGAGAGCGCGCATGTGGATCTGACCACGGTTACCGGCAGCGTAAAGGCGGGCATAGACATTTCGCGTCGTGGAGCGGAAAACCTACAGCAGGTACATCTGGAGCTGGGCGGAAACGATCCCTGCATAATCTGCGAGGATGCGGATCTGGATCAGGCCGCGGAGTCGATTATCGCAGGCCGGTTGGCACGCGGAAACGGCCAGATCTGCTGTGCTGTGAAGCGCGTCTATGTTCAGTCGAGCGTGGCCGAACGTTTCACCGAGATCCTTACCGAGAAGACTAAGAGACTGAAAGTGGGGAATCCGGTTTCGGAGGATACCGACGTCGGGCCGCTTATCGATGAAGAGGCCGCGAAAGAGGTCGAGCAAGTCGTAGCCGATGCGGTGAAGCGCGGCGCCACGGTCACGGTCGGCGGCGCGCGGGACGGCGCCTTTTTCCAGCCGACGGTCCTCGCCGGCGTTGCTTCCGATTCCGAGATGCTAAGAGAGGAAGCATTCGGCCCGATAATCCCTGTCGTGCCGTTCGAGACGGTTGACGAAGCGGTCCGGATGGCAAACGACAGCCAGTACGGACTGCAGAGCGCGATCTTCACCAATGACATTAACACTGCCATGGACGTCGCATATCGCCTGGAGGCGGGTGGCGTCATCGTCAATTGGTCCTCCGCGATGCGCTTGGAGAACCTTCCGTTCGGGGGACGAAAGCTGAGTGGCCATGGTCGCGAGAGTATACATGAAACGCTTCTGGAGATGACCGAGCTCAAGACGATCATTCTCCACGGAGCGCTCTCGATCTATGGCAACTCAACGGACAAGTCGTAACCAACTCCGAAAGGGATCTTTCGGAGAAACACGAAGGAGGTGTTGTTATGAGTGGTAAGGTAAGGACGCTCCTGCCGGTCCTGCTCGTCGTTCTGATGGCCGCGGCTCCGGCCTTCAGCGCGGGTGAGGCCGAAGAGCCCGAGGTAGAGGAGATTACCATGGGGCTCTTGGCTCGCGGGATCTCCGATGCGCTGATTCCGTTCGCGGAGCAGTATGAGGAGGAGACCGGCATAAGGGTTCACATCGAGCAGCATGCGTTCGATGCCCTGCGGGACCGGATGATGCTCGAGTTTGCCGCGGATTCCGGGTACTACGACATCGTGTACTCGTCGCCGGGCTTCCTGGGCGAGCTGGTCGACGGGGGCCACATTCTCGACCTGCGTCCGCTGATGGACGAGTACGGGTTCGATGAAGACGACTTCATGCCGGCGGGGATCAACATCAACCGCTATGAGGATCACGAGGAGATCTACGGATTTCCGTATCTCGCCGATACCAGCATCATGCTCTACCGGGAGGATCTCTTCACCGATCCGGACGAGCAAGCGGCATTCGAGGAGGAGTACGGCTACGAGCTTCGGGTACCGACTATCGAAGAGCCGTTTACCACCGAGGAGTTCCTGGACGTGGCCGAGTTCTTCACACGCGACGACATGGTGGGGTTCGTCTACCCGCAGACCGGTGTCGCCTACGGAAACCTCCATATCATGCCGTGGATCTGGACCTTCGGCGGTCAATACTACGACGAGGACTACAACGCCACGTTGGACAGCCCGGAGGCTATCGAGGCAGTTGAGTACGCCCGCGCGCTCCAGGATACCCAGCCGGACGGCGTCTTGGGATACGACTATGGTGACCACATTCCGTGGTTCTATGAAGGAAACGCGGCGATGACCTTCGGCTGGTTCCACATGGGCGTCGAAGCAAACGACCCGGATCAGGCGCCGGATGTCGCGGGCGACGTGGGATATGCCCCCGTGCCGCACCATCCGGAAAGCGGCCT
>PWGF01000551.1 GCA_003554375.1 Spirochaetaceae bacterium | reverse complement strand
CGGCTTGGGGAATGCCACGTTCACGAGGGGGTTCAGCTCCTCCTCGTACGCCGTCATCGTCACCCAGTACACGTCCATCTTAGGGCCTCGATCGAAGCCCCTCTCACCGGTGTCCGGGGACGGCTTCACATGTCCGTAGAATTCGTCCATCACGAACGAACGGACGATTTCGCGCGGCCGGTCCCCCCGATAGTTGAAGAAGATTGCGGTATCATCGTCGGCGATACGCGCCTGACGCCAATCAGAGCCAACGTAGCGCGGGGTAATGAACTCGTCCCCCTGCTGGCTGTCGTTGGTCGGGTTGTCGTAGTAGTCCCGGAACGCTTCCTCGGTGGAGCTGAACACCGGCAGATCTTCCGCGCGGCCGGTCAGCATATCGTAGGCAAGCTTCACCCGCTCCCACCGATTGTCCCGGTCCATGGCGTAGTACCGCCCGGAAATCGAGACGACGCGTCCGACGCCGATCTCCTGCATCTTATCTTCGATCCGACGGGCAAACTCCACCCCGGTATACGGCCCGGTATCCCGACCGTCGGTAAACAGGTGCACCGCCACGTTGGATTGCCCGTGTCGCCGGCACAGCTCGAGGCATCCGAACAGGTGGTCCAAGAGCGAGTGTACACCGGCATCCGAAGCGAGCCCCATCACGTGAACCCACCCGTCGTTGGCCTTCGCGCGCTCGATCCCGCGCGTCAGCGCTTCGTTCTGAAAGAACTCGCCGGAGCGAATGGCCTTGGTAATCCGAACCGACTCCTGGTCGACGACTCGACCGGCACCGAGATTCTGGTGACCGACCTCGGAGTTCCCCATTGTCCCGTCGGGAAGCCCAACGTCCTCCCCGGAGGTCCGGATCGTGGTCCACGGATACTCCCGCAGCAGCCGACCGTCACACGGCGTGCGCGCCAGCTTGACTGCGTTGAATTCGTCATGCTCAGGATTCGGATTCCTGCCCCATCCGTCGCGAACCATCAGAACGACCGGTTTCGGTGTCTGTACCATATTCCTCTTACCTCCCGCACTTTCCTTTCAAGAGTGTCCAAGAGTGCCCGCGCTGCCCGACCCACTTGCTGTCGGGCCCGCTTGGCGACTCCGCCGGAGCGATGGATCCGTCCCAGCTCAATGATCCGGTCCGACTCATCCGGCCCCGGCGCTCAAAACACCTCAGCTCTTGTCGGCTATCTTCTTCCGAGTAAACGAGATCCCGCCGAACCCGCCGATGACGGCGATATAGAAACCGAAGTCGTATCCAAACCCGGTGTTCTGCGCTTCGTAAATGCTGACGCTCGAGTTGAACACGCTCCAGACCAGCGACACCGGCGCGATCCATCCGTGCCAAATGCCCCAAAAGAACCCGGCGGTGTCCGGCTCTTCACCGGCGAATCGATGCACCCCCGGCGCGCACCCGGCCAGCAGCACAGCCGCCACAATCAGCAACAGTGCCAGTCCCAAGACAGCTTTCTTGTTCATCCGGCGATAATGCCACGAAAGCCCTCCGTGCGCAAAGACACAAACGCCGTGTGTCCCGTCACAATAAGTCGCCGGGAGCACGGCGGCGAGCCCGCGGCCTCAGGTGAACCGCGTCGAGGAAAAGCCGACTCCGGCGGCCGCTCGCGGAACCGTGTGAGGACGAGATTGTTGTTGCCTCTACCCCAACCACGTCCCCTGAATTCCCCTTCGAATCTGGGCGTGCCCCCGGTCCAAGCCGCACCTCCCCGCCGTCGTCCGCCCCCACGCGCACACCGTGACTCCTCCGTCCCCCGCGGCTCGCCCCGGGGTCAGGCCGTCCGGGGGTTCCGTCCCGCCGCGCGCCGAACTTTCCCGGCAAAGCTCACCACGCAACCGCAGCTCCGATGCTGCCGACGGCGCACCGCGGCGCGCACCGGGACCGCCGCGCCGGCTCGTCCGGCCGCCGCCTGGGCATCCCAACTCAGAGGCTCTCCGCTTCCGTACTTCCGCAGCCGGCGGCGCCCCCCTGGGCCGGACGCCCCGGCGGGCGCCCCTCCCGTCCTTCACGCTTCGGAGCGCACCGGAGAGCATGGTCTTCTTCCGGGGTCCGCTCCGAACTCCCGCCCCGCTCCGCCCACTCCCGCGCCTCCGGGCAGTGCGCGCCAACGTAGCACACGATAAACAGCTCCGCGAGCGCGGCCCACACCTCCGCGGCCTCCTCGCGGAACGCCGTTACCTGGGCCCTGCTTTCCGTGTGCCGTAGCAGCGAGCGTTTCGGGCCGCCGCTCCGGGCCCGGTAGCCCCCTACGCCGCCCAATACGGGCGGCCGGCCCGTGTTGCAAGGCGCAGGTCCCGCCCCACTACAACACAAACCGCTTGATTTCCGATTGCCCACCAACTATTGTATGTAAGCGCGCACAGCTAACCGGGCCCAGCGCGGCCCTATCTGCTGGGCCGAGCGCCGCCCCTTCTGGGGAGGGCACGCATGTTTAGGTGGAAAACTCCACGTGCCGTGCCCTCGCAGACTCAGCCGGCCGGCAAAGTACCCGGCAAAAGATCGTGCCGGGGGCCCGGTACCGCAGAAGCCCAACACCGATGCCGAGCCGCAAACGGCCCGCTGTCCGGAAGCCCGGCAGGCGCCTGAGAGCACCATGGAACTTACGGAATTGACCACCCGCCCGGTATTTCTCTTCGACCTCTTCCATACACTTCTGTCGATGCGCGAGACAACCGTACCCGGTCCGGAGACGCACGAGCTCCTCGGGGTAAGCCGGGAGACCTACCTCGAGGCGGTTTTTAGTAATTCGGACGGGCGCGCTCGCGGATTCGTCCGTGACGCAATCGAGATCGTAGAGGACCTCGCCCGCGGCTGTGGCGTAACCCTCGCACCGACTGCGATTGCCCGGATCGCAGCCCACCGGGAGCGCCGCTTCCACCAGTGCCTCCAGGAAACACCCGAGCGGATTCTCTCGGCGCTCGACTCCCTCCGATCGGCCGGAAAGCGCCTTGGCCTCATCAGCAACGCCGACGCAATGGAAGCAGCAGGCTGGGGCGATTCTCCCCTCGCGGCCCGGTTCGAGGTTGCGATCTTTTCGTGCCACGTCGGCCTCGTCAAACCGGAACCGGAGATCTACACGCGCTGCATAGAGCAGATCGGCGCATCCCCTTCGGAGTGCGTGTTCATCGGGGACGGAGGAAGCAACGAGTTCGCCGGCGCGCGAGCAGCGGGTCTACCCACTATCCGGACGACCGAGTTCACGCACTCCGGCGATTCCAACGCGGCCGCCCAACGAATCGGCTCGGCGGACTGTACCGTCGCCTCCCTTGCCGAGCTCAGTGAGGCCGTCTCCGGCGGAGCCTCATAGGTCACCCCCCACCCTTTCACACGCCACCCACCACCCCTTCACACGCTGGAACCCGGCGCGGTCGCAAGGAGGCCCGCACCACGAGACGGCTCCCGGGCCGGCCGGCCCCGTCCCAAGGCCGCTACCACTCCACCACAGTCTCACCCGGCTCGAGCTCGACCTGGTAAGCCGCAGCGATGAACTCCGCGCCCGGGAAGCGAGCGGCGTCCTCGCGCTCGACGAACAGCTCCGGCGCACGATCGGCGGGGGCCACGAGCTCAATCTCGCGCGCCTCTTCCACGCCCGAGAAACGGATCCCGGAGTCGTCCAGGCGGATCTCGATCGCCTCGTACTCGCCCTCTTTGTAGGCGGTACTCACCCCGTCGTCGTGGTACCAAGTGAACGTTCCGGGTTCTTGGCCGGGGACGATGAGCACGGTATCGACCTGCTCGTCGAGATCCTGATCGAGCGGCACGATCCCCCCTTCGCGGATGAAGACCGGGTACTCATCTTCAGCGTACTCCCGCTCGATCTCGTCCTCGGTGTACTCCTCCATCGTGAAGAAATCCAGCCAGCGGCCCGGAGGGAGGTCGACTTGCCGCGTCGCATCGAAGGATACCGACTCTACGATCGGCTGGACGAAGAGCGAATCGCCAAAATAGTAGCTCCGCGCGTTGCGGTACATCCATTTGGCGTCGGGGTCGTTCCAGCCGCCCTCCGGGGCCTCGAAAAATAGCGGGCGCATGATCGGTACCCCGTCACGGTACGTGCGCCACGCCGCCGAGTAGACGTAGGGGACCATCATGTGTCGCAGGCGAATCGCGTCCCGGATCTTCGCCGTGGTTTCGTCGTCGTGGATCCAGGGCTCGCGCGGACTGTGGGCGCCGTGTGCGCGGAAGACAGGCGAGAAGGCGCCGAACTGCATCCACCGGAGAAAGAGCTCGCGCTCCGGCGGCTGCTCGCCTGACTCGAAGCCTCCTACGTCGCTTCCCCAATAGGAGAAGCCGGTCATCCCGGCGCCGAGTCCCAGCGCGGGCTGAACCGCAAGGGCGCTGAAGGAGCTCCTCACATCGCCGGACCACACCGAGACGTTGTACCCGGCACTCCCGGTGTAGCCGCTGCGGCTCAAGATCCAGAACCGCCGGTCGGGAAACGCGTCGCGGACCGCTTCGTAGATGATCCGCGACCATTCGCGGTTGTAGTAGTTTCGCACGTCCTCCGCGTCGTACGGACCGAACCGCGCGCTGTCGGGAATCTCCTCCGGCTCGCCCAGGTCGGTCCAGAACGCGTCGATGCCGTCCTCGCCCATCTCGACATACAGCTCGCCGAGCGTCTCCTCGATGCTCTCGGCAAAGATGTCCATCATCGAGCCCGCAGGCGAATCGAAAACCCACCAACTGTCCCACTGCGGGATACCTCCGTCCCCATCTCGCACCAGCAGGTCCTCCTCACGGAAACGATCGTACTGAAGCGAATCGACGGTGAGATACGGCTCGGTAATCGTAAGCAATCGGACATCCCGCTCATCCAAGAACGAGACGAGCTCGTCCGGATCCGGGAACGCGTCCGGGTCCCACGTGAAGTCTCCCATGTTGTCGAACCAGTACAGATCGAGTATGAGCGCCGCAAGCGGGATGTCACGCTCCTCGAAGCCCTCGACGATCTCCATGGCCTCTTCCTGGGTACGGTAGCCGTACCGCGACTGGATGTAGCCGAACGCCCAGCGCGGAAGAAGCGACCGCGAATCCGAGTAGTCGTAGAACGACGAGACCGCATCCTTCGGCGTCGGGTCACTCCATACGTAGCCGTCCAAGAAGGGTTGGGTCGAGCGATAGGTCAGCCGCCCGGTTCCCGCGCTGTCCCCGGCCACCTCATCCGCGGTCCACGCGTTATAGTACAGGGCGTGGCCGGCGCTCGAGAAGAAGAACGGCACGTGCAGGTAGGTCTGGTCGCCGTACACAGCTTCCTGCACGATCGTCGCCTCGAGCCCCGAAAGCGAAGCCTCATGTCCGATCGCACCGAGGCCGTGCCAGAGCTGCTCGTCGAACGCCAGCACGTCCACCGTGACCTCGCCCGACTCGCGAAAGAGCTCCTTCGCGACTACGGGGGCGCCGTCGCGCGAGAAAAGCACTCCGCCCTCCATCGGGGTAACGGCGTACTCACCCACGGCGAACGACGTCGCTGCCAACGCGTCCTTGTCGAAACCGTACTCCGTTAGCGGCGCAGTTTCGAGGATCTCCTCGGTAGCAACTCCGGCTATCTCGACCTCGGATCCACCGGAGCCCGGGGATTCTCCCCCTTCGGCGGCCGCTGTGTCCCGGGGCGTTTCCTCCGCGGTCGGCTCCGTCCCCGTGTCCTCCGTCCCCGTGTCCTCCGTCCCCGTGTCCTCCGTCCCCGCGCTGGGCGCCGCGGCAGCGACTGCCTCCTCGGTCCCTGTCCCTGTCGCAGCCTTCCCCGCGGCGGGCATCTCGAGCAGATGCTCGCTCAGCGGGAGCTCGATTGCTCGGCCTTCCGGCTCCGGAGCACCCTCGAGGGCCACGTAGGAGCGGAGCGGCCCCGGAGCTGTCGGCCACACGTGAAGCTCGAAATCGTTCTCGTAGGAAATTTCGATTCGATTCTCAACGATTTCCGCGTCGGCGGCGCCCGCCGCGTTGCCGGGATCATCCGTGACGGTCGTGCACCCCAGGGCGAATAGCGCGAAAGCCGCGGTCATGGCGACCGTGACCGGGACTGCCGGCCAAGCCTCCCGGCTAGGAGCCTGGCGTCGACGCAGTGTGTTGGATGGTGGAAAAACCGGTTTAGTAACTGCTGGAAACAAATTCATCGGGCGTGAGTGTAATGCCCGCGCCCTCGCCTTTCAACACGCAGACCGTAACCTATAGCTCGCCAAGAGGACGCTCCGCTACAGGGCGGTGCCCCGGCAGGGCTGCCACGTTCCGTGACGCGCACGACAGAAAAGCCGGGAGCGCACAGGTTCAGCCCGCACCGTGCCAGGGCGCAGCCGCCGGTTTCGAAGCCCTTTTCTTGGCGTTCCCCCAAGACCTAACATCCCTTCGTTCGAAGCCAAAGCCCCGGCCCCTTACGCCCACCCCGGAATGATCGGCCTATTTGAACCGTTCGAACGCGTTGTCAATACCGCTCTTGAGATCGGACCAAGCACGCTCCAACCCCGACTTCACATCGTCCAGAGCCTCCGTCCCCGAATAGCGAGCTTGCTCGAGCTTTCCCTGGAGCTCGCCTCGCTGCTCTTGAAGCCGCTCGACCTCGCGCTTCAGAGTTTCCTGTCCTGTCTTTCCTGCTTCTCGCGCCCTTCTTTGGAGCTCTTCGATGTTCCCGGTGAGATCTCCGAGACGCGCTTCAAGCTCTTCGATGTATCGGTTCTTCCCGGTCATGTCAGCTACCTCCCGTCACCGTAGCCGTATCGATCGTTGATCGCCTGATAATGAAGGTACTATCTTATGAGCTCCGTGTCATGGGGGAAGGGCGAACAGCTCCGAGGAGACAACGGATCGGAAGCGCCCCAGGTCGACGTGCATGGTAACCAGAACTCTTCGAACTCCGCGGATGGCAAACGTGTTTCGTCTGACCCACTGCGCCCCGGAGGATCTCACCGATCTACTACGGCACACAGATCTGAACGTTCCCGGGTTCTTCCTGAACCTTTACTCCGATGGGGACAGGCTATACAGTGTTGGGGAGTGGAGAGCGCGCCATCCCCGGCGCGATGATCCCGGTCGGAACACAGGTGTCGCGCTCCGGAGGCGCGGAAGTCGCTGCGGGCAAGCCTCCAACGGGCTCCGTGGGCTTGCGTCAGGAACCGAAATCGCTTGTCGGGTGACGGATAACCGCTCGAGCAGGTGGCCGCGCTCCAGCGGTCGGAGCCGTTTGATAACCAGCACTCTCCCGAAGCCATGGGGCCGCTGATCCTTGCGCTCGAGCCTCAGAAATATGGAGCAGATAGGCAGAAGACAATCGAAGAAGCATCAGGAGAGGGACCCGTGAGCCGCCATCCGTTACAACCAGATCTGCCGTTTCTGGAGGAAGGCCTTTCGCCCCAGGGGCCTGTCGATGAGTCCTGCGGCAACCCGTCCGGCGAGCTCCCAGCCTGCCAGGGCCTGGACCGCGGCGCCTCAACCGCCAATGCCCCAGCCTACCGGAAGCCGGACTGCGGGGGTCCTGCCGGAGAAGGCCAAGCTTCTCAGAAGCCGGCCCGCGATGTTTTAGCCGACGAAGCTATAGCCTGGAACGAGCAGGGCGGCGAAGCGCCGGCCTCCCGGGACCCGGCCGCCTCAGGGTGCCAAGCCCCGGCCGGCGCCGACCCAGGCTACGAAGACCCGGCATTTCTCCGAGACCAGCTCATCACGTACATCGGAAACAAGCGAGCTCTTCTAGGGTTCATAGGGGCGGCCGTCGCAGAGGTGCGTCGACGGCTGGGTAAGGAGAGGCTCCGAACGGCCGATCTCTTCTCCGGCTCCGGAGTCGTCGCCCGCTACCTGAAGCAGTTCTCGGAGACGTTGATCGTGAACGATCTGGAGAGCTACTGCCGCTTGATCAACCGGTGTTACCTCGCAAACCGCTCTGAGCTCGACCTACGAACCCTCCGCCGAACCTACGACGAGCTCCGCGCTCGCTTGCAGCCGGAACACCTCCATGACGGGATGATCTCCGAGCTCTACGCTCCGCGGGACGACCGGAATATCCAACCCGGCGAGCGCGCCTTCTACACCCGCCGAAACGCCCGTTACCTCGACACGGCGCGCGCGCT
>PWGF01000066.1 GCA_003554375.1 Spirochaetaceae bacterium | reverse complement strand
GGGAATCCCCACGTACAGGACGTGTGCCCATCCGCCGAGCACGTCCAGGACCGAGCCGATGCGTCGCGCAACAAGGCGCTCGCGCCGGAGGAGTATCACCGCGACCAGTATCAGCGAGGTGCCGCGCGCGAGCACCGTTCCAAGCGCCGCTCCGCTGATTCCCAGAGCCGGGACAGGCCCCAGCCCGAAGATCAAAATCGGATCGAAAACGATGTTGAGAACCAGCGCAAACACCAGGATCGCCGCGGGCGTGCGCGTGTCACCGGTCGACTGGATCACGTTGCTGCCCACCATCGGCGCGAGCACGAACGGCAACCCGAGATACCAGATCGTGACGTAGCGGCGGATGTACGGAATCACCGCCTCGGCGGCGCCGAGCAGCCGGAAGAACGGGCCGATCGTGGCAAGCCCGGCGACAGCCAGGAGGATACCGGCGCCGAAGGCGAGCAGAAGCGCGTGGGAGACGTAGCGCCGGGCACGCTCCCGGTCACCGGCGCCAAGCGCGTTCGACACGCTCGAAGCGGCCCCGATCCCGATCCCCATGGCGATACTGCCGGAGATGAGCTTCACCGGCAGCGCGTAGCCCATTGCCGCAAGCTGAATCGATCCGAGCCGCCCCACGAAATAGGTGTCGATGAGGTTGAACGCCACGACGCTCAACGCCACCGCGATCATCGGCAGAGACATTCGCAGAACAACCGCGCCCGGCTGCCCGCTGTGCATATCGATCTGTCGCGGCATCCCTCACAATGTACCCGCTGGGACCGCGAGAAGTAAATGCGGTTATCCGATGGCGGGGGCCGTGAGGCCGGGATTGTTGCGGAATTCTTTGGGGGAAGTCTCCCCCACGCTCCAGCCCGCGTGCCCTCCGGGCACCGGGGCGTGCTTTTCGGGCTCCGCTCACGCTCCGCCCTGCACGCCCCTCGCGGTCTTCCGCTTCCCCCACCACCGGCACAGCTCCGCCCGCCTGCTCAGCCCCGGCACCCGAACCGCGCCAACAATCCCTGCCTGACACGTAACGTTCATCCGGGAGATGCTCGATTCCCTCCGCCGATTCCGCGACCTTCACGGCGACATCGCCGGCGCCGCGCTTGTCTACGGCGGAACTGAAGGCGCCGAGGTCGACGGCATATCGGTTAGACCCTTCTTCCAGACGGGGCCACTGCTCTCTCCGTGGGCGTAACAGAGGAGCGCCAAGCATGGCTGCCAAACGGTGTCGTGTTGAGATGTAGGGGCGGATTTGCCGGGCTGTCTCACTGACACGGCAATCACCGGTACACTACGAAAGCACGGTACGAAGACCCCGGCGAACGCTGCCACCGCGTCGTCTGATCGGAGACGCCGGAGAGCCAAAGCCTGCGGCAGAGATGCCCTCGCGCTCACTCAGCGCGCCTGAGAAACCGCGCCATAACGTCTGCGAAAAAGGCAGGCTTTTCGTCGTGAATGTTGTGCCCCGATCTGATGCTGTCGATCAACTCGTCGTTCGGCATGAGCCGATGTGCCCGGTGCGCATCCTCGCTGTCCATAGCTGCAAGCAGGACCCCATCCTCGTCATACTTCGCAGCCGTATGCAGGAGCACCGAGGGGCATCGGACCCCGAACAGAGTCTCCTCTTGGTCGAACTCGTCAAACCACGAGCCATCATAGAACGCGTTCCCAAACCGGAGGTCGTATGACCCATTGCCGTTCTGGATACACCTGGTCAGGTCAAACGCCTTGTTCATGGCGGGAGGTACAAACCACAGGCGGAAGCCTTTCCCCGCCCGCTTTGCCATATACCGGCGAGCGGCGGGCATGACTATTCTCTCCCACCCGTTTCCCCAGAAATGCCGCACATAGGTGCGCTCAAGATAGAAACGGGTGTAGTCCGTCTCTTCCGACTGGTTCAGAAACGCATGCATTGTCCGAAAGCCGTCCAGCCACGCAAAGGTCTTCTCGCGCCGTCCTGGTTCCGTCGAGAAGAACGGAGCATCTTCGATAACGATGCCTTTCACATCGCCAGGAGAGTTGGCTGCCAACCATACCGCCAACAACCCGCCCGAAGAGTGGCCGGAAATCACAACCGGTTCCTCGACCACGTTTTGGATGAACCAGATCAAGTCCCTCCCAATGGCCTTTGCTGTATACTTCCCGGGCTCCTTACTCGACTTCCCATGTCCGTGACAATCCACTGCGTAAACATGGTAGTATTCGGAAAGCCTCGTCAGAACCTTCGCGTAATCCTGCCAGAAGACCATCTGCCCATGTATCAGCAGCAAGGGCACCCCGCCTTCCGGCCCTTCTCCGTAGCTGATCACCGTTCCATCAGGAAGTGCGACCTGTTTCTCGACAAAACCCGAGGCCTCTATCTGCCGGCCCACGGCTCTATCGTAATTCATGTTCCGGTAGGCGTAGAGCAATATGCCGGCCGCAATGACTCCAACAATCGCAATAGCAAATGCCACGATAATCTCCCCCTTTTCGGTGGCCTCTCATACGTGCTTCCGTCTTCATTCAAGCCAGTCGATTCGTCGGATTCTCCAACTGGGCGTGCCTTGCTCTGCAGTGCCGCGTCCCCGGCGAAAAACTCCCTCTGCGTGGGTGCTCGATGGCCCCTTTCCGTTAGCGCGCGCCGCTACTCCGATCCGATCGTTTTCACACCCGTCGTATACTGCCCGACTCTGCGTGAGTCGTCCATCACCGGAACGAGCCGTCCGTAACCTGGGTATGCGCCGTCGTGCCGCGCTTGCCGCGTCTTTAGGCAGGACGTCTCGGACCGGTCCCGGGCGAAGCGGCCGGCGCGCTCCGTGCCCGGCCCGGTTGCCCCCCGGATCGGGGTGCGGTAGCATGGCCCACGATGAGAGGTGACGTGGCGTGAAGGCAGAGGTAGTCGGAGTCGGGACCGAGCTCCTGATGGGACAGATAGTCAATACGAACGGCGCGGAGATCGCCCGTATGCTCGCCGAGATCGGGGTGGGCGTATATTACCAGAGCGTTGTAGGGGACAACCGGGATCGCCTCGCGGAGGCGCTGGAGACGGCGCTTGAGCGGGCGGACGTGGTGGTTGCCTGCGGCGGGCTGGGGCCCACCGACGATGACCTGACCCGAGAGACCCTCGCGGAAGTAACGGGCCGGTCACTCCGGCGCAACGAAGAATGGGCTCGGCACCTGGAGGAAATCTTCGAGCGGCGGCGCAAGCAGCGTCGGGGCTTGTCCTCAGAGGAAGACTACCCGTTTCCGCGGAACAATCTCCGGCAGGCGATGGTCCCGGAAGGGGCGGTGTTGCTCCCGAACAGCCGCGGGACGGCTCCCGGTATCTACCTGGAGCATGAGGCGACGATTGTTGTTCTCCTTCCCGGCCCGCCGGGAGAGATGCGCACGCTGATGCGGGAAGAAGTCCTCCCCCGCCTGGCGCAGGACCTCTCGGCGCGCGGAGAGGGTGGAGTTCTTCTCTCCCGGGTGCTCCGGGTAATCGGTCTGGGAGAGTCCCGGGTGGCGGAGCTTTTGGAACCGATTCTGTCGGGACAGACGAACCCGACGATCGCTCCACTCGCTCACCTTGGAGAGATGCATCTGCGGATCACCGCACATGCGCCGGATGAAGAAACCGCTCGCCGCTACACGGCGGACACCGCGGCGGAGATCCGTTCGATCCTGGGGGATGCGGTCTACGGCGAAGACGACACCACGCTCGAGGCTGTGGTCGGCGAGGTTCTGGCGGAGCGTGGGCTGACCGTGGCCGTGGCGGAATCGTGTACGGGCGGACTGCTCGGCCATCGGATTACGAACGTGCCGGGGAGCTCGCGCTACTTCCGGGGCGGAATCATGGCCTACAGCAACGAGCTCAAGAGCGCGCTTCTGGGGATCGAGTCCGAGCTGATCGTCCGGGAAGGAGCCGTAAGTGAGCCGGTGTCGCGTGCGATGGCCCGGGGCGCCCGCGAAAGCTGCGGGAGCGATCTTTCGGTGGGAATCACCGGAGTAGCCGGCCCAAGCGGCGGGACGCCGGAGAAACCGGTCGGCCTTACCTACGTCACCGTGGCCGACGACCAGGGAGACGAGTGCCGGACGTTTCAGCTACCCGGCGACCGGGAGGAGATGAAGCTCCGGACCACGACTGTGGCGCTCGAGATGCTTCGCCGGCGGCTCTTGTCACGCGCCTCCGCCGGCAGGGCGGCGACCACCTCGTGAGATAGGCCCGGGACTGCGACTAGGCCTGGACTTCGAATAGCCGGGCGCTACGGACCGGCGGACCGAGCTTCCGGCCGGCTAATCATGGAAGGGATTGTACAGCTCGATCGGCGTGTCCGATACAAGGTCCGAGAAGTCCGACACGTTCTCCGTGTACAAGCGCCGGAGATCGTGTTCCAGCATGAGCGCCACGAGCTGTGCGTCAAAGTATCGCTGCCTGCGGACGGCGTGTTGTCGGGAGAGTTCTATCGTTCGTTCGACTATCGTCGCCGATACCGGGACAACGGTAATG
This sequence comes from Spirochaetaceae bacterium, assembly GCA_003554375.1. GTDB lineage: Bacteria > Spirochaetota > Spirochaetia > DSM-27196 > SKKC01 > PWGF01. The sequence continues at coordinate 3,641 of PWGF01000066.1, read as the reverse complement.
TGCGGGAGTCGTGTGAGAGCCCGGATCTTATCCGCCGCTTGGTCAGGCGAGTCGGGGACGTCCATCTTCGGGCCGGTGAGGTTGGGATACATCTCCGCCAAGTTCTGTACGGACACATGACGGCTTCCCCACGTTTCGTCCGGACCAAGCACGACGTCGCGGGCGACGGAGAATCGGGGATCAGCGCGCACCGTCGCATAGATTAAGACATTCGTGTCTATCAAGGAGGCGGCCGGTGTCGGCGGGCGCGTCATCAGATTCGGCCTCTGTAGGCGTCGTTCCGTTCGGCGGTACCCGAAAAGTAGGTGTCGGTAACGGGCAGCACCCCTTCGGAACTCTCCGGGCCGGCTCCGAAGCGCCTCTGCGCCGCGGATAATACCGCCATTTCGATTACCTGGCTGACCGAACGGTGCTCCTCGACCGCCATTCGCCGAACGATATGCAACACCTCCGGGTCGATAGTAATACTTATATGCTTCTTCATAATACTATAGTACGGTTAGGGCGCTCGACGGTCAAATCTGAGCAGACCGGCGGTCCATCGGGGGCGATCGGGCCCGGTTCCTCCACATACAGCGCGGCACCTACCGGCTTTTCGTGGCACACGGCGGTGTGCTCCGGGACGCGAAGGGTACGGTGAACAGCGCCGAACTTGTCCAGGGAGAACTCGGATGGTGGTGCTTCCGGTGGGCGAATTCGCGCTTGCGCGGTCACAATTGCCGCCGCCTCCGACGAGGCTGTGCTCCGCAAACTAGACAAACGTTCGTTGGTCCAGGCCATTAAGAAGGAACGCGAGCCGGCTAGGAAAACCATAGACAAGCTCGGGCACCAGACGCATCGCTTCGACAACCTGCGCTCCCAGTTCCTGATGCTCAACCGGTAGCCTGGCCGGATTCGGCACGGCCCCGATCAGGCGGAAATGGAAGCACCGGCGAGTAGCGCGCGTTTTGTTATCAATCTCTTGGTGTCCGGTAAGGGGATTCCCTTCTTTGCTTATGCTCCTCGCCGTGGTAGATTGATATCCGGGAGCCATGAAGTACCGTGTCGCTTTGGAAGAGACAGAGGAAGGGTTCAGCGTGCACGTTCCTGGACTTCCCGGTTGCTGGTCGCAAGGTGCCACTCAAGAGGAGGCCTTGGCGAACATTCGTGAGGCAATTCAAGAATACCTGGCTGTACGAGACGAGCTGCTGGACGGTTGCGAGACGCGGGAAATCGACGTTCCGGTGTAGCGAATGCCGAAGATTCCCGGGGTCAACCACCAGGACGTGGTTCGTGCGCTACGAAAGGCCGGTTTTCGAATTGTGAGACAAGGCAAGCACACCGTGATGTCCGACGGCAGCCGGATTCTCACCATACCCCGCCACAACCCGGTAAACGCAGTCACAATGGGTGGCATCGCTCGGGACGCCGGGCTGAGCGCCGAACAGTTTCGAGCGCTGTTGTAATGGCAGAGTAGACCGGAGACCTTGACTGCCAACCACCGCGCCAATGCACTTGGACGCCGCGCGCTCCCCTTGCTTCCGTTGCAGCTCTCTGACGACTCCCGGCGCATCCTGAACTCCGCGAGCGGCGGGCGCAGGCCCCGAAGCCTACGGTCTGAGCTCGACGCTCAGCTTTCCGAGAAGCTCGTCGGTGTAGCTACTCAAGACGAGATCCACGCCGGCGAGTCCGGACGCAGAGGGAAGCGCGGGTCAAGCGCGGCAAATGTCAGCCGCCGGCGGCCATTGATCCGCTTGAGGAGCCGAGGAGGCCCTCATGTACTTTGATGTTGTGAAAGCGGAGTATCAGGCGGATTATCGAATACACCTTACGTTTGAAGGTGGTCGTTCCGGGGTAGTGGATCTTGCCGATTGTATCAACGCCGATACCGAATTCGCGGCGTTCTCAGATATCGCTTACTTTCGACAGTTTGAGGTTGATTCGGGAACCCTTGTCTGGGGCGACGGCGAGCTGGACATTGCGCCGGAACGTCTATACGAGCCGGCTACGGGTAAGCGTGTCGTGTATGAGAACGAGCGGAAGTACGTGTAAAACAGCAACGGTCGGCTGATCCATTCTGCAGCTTCGGCATACGCTTCAGTGCGGCGCTCCGCCGCCGGTTCCGGCTGCACTTCGCCGGTGCGCCGTAGCTTTCGAGCGCGTGCACTGTGCACTCTACGCTCTTGCTCAACCTACTTGCGGAGCAATCGATCGGAATCATCCCGGGGATCGATCCGGAGGAGGCAAACCCGTATATCTCGCACGTTATCTGCACCGGGATGGGGCAGGCGCGGAACGTCGTGTTCGTGCAGAGCACCGACGCCTTGATCGCGGTCGACGGATCGTACGGGACGCTCTCGGAAATCGCGATCGCGCTCAAGCAGCGTATCCCGGTCGTGGCGCTCGAGAGCCGGCCGAATGCGCAGCTCGATGGAGACGAGCTCTTTGCCCGGGCGGAGGGCCCGGCAGACGCGGTCTCACGTGCGCTCGCGTACGCGAAGGAGCGGCGCTCCGGCCGGGGAGGGTAGGGCCGCGGCGACGGGGGGCGGCGCTCTGGACGCTCCGGAAGCGGCGGTGACTGGCGGTGAGGCGGGGCAACTCGATCGGCCTTTCCGTTCCCCGGCACCAATCTTCGCCAACAATCTTCTTCTCACCGCTCTTGTAGGAACCGGCCCGGCTGCCGTAGGATCACCGGTGCTACAGACTCTCGGAACCAGGAGCACAGAGGGCGATGGATGGAAACACGGAACGAGCTTCCACGAGTCGAGCAACGAGGATCGTGGTTGTCGGTTACGGCAACGTGGGGCGGGGGGTTCTCCGCGCGGCGGAGCGGAACGGCGATGTCGAGGTTGCCGTGATCCTCTCGCGTTCGCCGGAGCGCGCAAGGAGCGAGGTCGAGCACATCCCGGTACGTCCGCTCGACGACGTCGACGCGCTGCGCGAGGCCGACGTTGCCGTCCTCTGCGGCGGATCGAAAAACGATCTCCCGGTTCAAGGGCCTGAGTTCGCGGCGCTCACCCATACCGTGGACAGCTACGACAACCACAGTGAGGTGATGGCCTACTGCTCCCGGATGGACGAGGTTGCGAAAGAGGCCGGGACGGTTGCGCTTATCTCGACCGGGTGGGATCCCGGGACGTTCTCGATGGAGCGGGTTCTTGCAAACGCGTTCCTCCCCGGAACGGCTACGTACGGGTTCTACGGCCAGTCGCAGCGGGGCGGGCTGAGCATGGGGCATTCGGACGCAATTCGCACTCTCGAGGGGGTGCGCGACGCGCGCCAGTACACGCATGCGATTCCTGAGGCGATTGAAGCGGTCCGGGCCGGGGAGAACCCCGACCTATCGCCGGGCGAGATGCACTGGCGCGAGTGCTTTGTGGTGGCCGAAGACGGTGCCGATCGCGATGCAATCGCCGAGGGAATCAAGACCATGCCCGGGTACTTCGCGCCGTATCGGACGGAGGTGCATTTCGTCACCCAGGAGGAGCTGGACGCAAGGCATTCCGGGTTTCCGCATGACGGCTTGGTGATCGCGTGCGGCACCACCGGAGACGGGAATCGAGCGCTGATCGAGTACCGGAGCGCCTGGGATAGCAACCCGGAAGCGACCGCCAGTATCCTCGTCGCGCACGCGCGGGCGGTCCACCGGCTGGCCGGCGAAG
>PWGF01000298.1 GCA_003554375.1 Spirochaetaceae bacterium | reverse complement strand
GGCGTCGACGTGGCACGGTACGCCGCCGAGACCGTCGGTCGGGCACCATAGGGGATGGCGGCCGGCGCACCGGCGGCGCCGGCTAACGGTTTGCGCCGGCAAGAGGTATGCTATGAGACGGAACGCCAGAAGGATCGAATCGACACAGAGGAATCGGCTAGGCCGCATTCATTGTGGTGCCCGGCAGCCTCGGTTGCCCCGGTGGGCCCCGCCCGCCTGCCGGCTCCGGTCGGCCCGAATGCTCAGGCCCGTCCGACTGCTCCGGTCGCTTTGGGATGCAGGGTTGCCGGGATATCGGCGCGGTCATCCCCCGGCCGTCCCGGTCCGGCGTTGCAGACGCCTGGAGCGCGCCCATTCGGGCCGTCCCGCGAAGGGTCATCCCGCGAAGCGCTATCCGGACAAGGGACTGGTGGTCGTGCTTATGGCGGCAATGCTGAGCGTGATTGCTGCGGAGGTCGGCGCCGAACCGCGGCTGACCATCTCCGGCCTCGATTCGTCGAGACTTCTCACACGAAACCGGGGGGATCTGTATGTCGGCGTCACCGACGGAGACGGAGAGCCTATTGAGGGTTTGGAACGGGATAGTTTCGAAGTGAGCGAGAGCGTGGACGGGGAGACGTTTGCGCCGGTAGAGATCTCCGACTTTGCACCCCAGGTGAATGTAGACGAAGGGGTGACGTTTCTCATGGTTGTGGACAACTCGGGCAGCATGCATTTGGGCATCGACGGCGAGCGCGAAGTGCCGGAAGAAGAGCAGCGGATTATGCATGCAAAGGATGCTCTGAGAGGCTTTCTCCGAGAGATCGATTCACCGCAGGATCGCGTGGGCATTGCCTCCTTCAACACTTTCTTTACCTCTCACACTGAGCCGACGAGCGACGTGGCGCAGGCGGAACGGCTCTTGGAGGAGATCGAACGCCCTGAGCCGCGCGAGGCCTACACCGAGCTATACGCCGCTCTTATTGAAGCGGCGGCCGAGGCACGGGATCTGCGCGGCAGGCGAGTGATTATCCTGCTGGCGGACGGGGCAAACTACCCGTTTGCGCGCTACAGCGGTGAATCGCATCCGGAATACGGCGACCATATCTTTGGGCACGACGAAGCGATCGATGCGCTACACGAGGAAGAGCTTACGGTCCACGCGGTGCACTTCGGGTCCGACCAGTTCGACCAGTACCTGGAGCGCATCGCAGATGAGACCGGCGGACTCTTCTACAACGCTCGGACCGGAGACGATCTAAGCGAAGCCTACGACGATATCCGCCGGCGGGTGCTGACTGAGTACCGGATTAGCTATCGCCCGTCGATGAAGCCTGCCGAGCGGAGGCATGTCCAGGTCGGCCTCCGTGATACGCGCGTTGCGCCGGATGCAGAGCTCTCCGATTCAAGGAGTTACCTGGCCGGGACGCTTTTCGGCCTACCGGGCCCTGTTACCGCGCCCGTGCTCGCCGCGGTGGCGCTCTTGGCACTTCTGGTGTGGGTATTGCTCGGTAGGCTCCGTTTTCGCAATCGCCGGCGCACAGCCAACTTCGAGGTTTTCGGTGCGCGCGGAACGCGCGTGTTCCCGGCCTCGACGGACAAGACGGTGATCGGCGGGCCGGAGGCCGACGTGACCGTCGTGGGGCCCACCGGTACGGCAGCTCAGGAGGCTACGGTCGTGTATGACCAGAGTCGGGGCCGCTACACCCTGCATTCCCCCACGCCGGTCACTGTGAACAACCGCTCAGTGAACCGTCGTGATTTGGAGCCTGGCGACGTTATACGCTTGTCGGACACGCTGGTAGTCTTCGACGAGCCGCAGGAACCGAGCGGACCTCGGAAGCGGACCGGGAAGCAACACAGAGACACCGGTAAGGACAGCGAGGACTCAGAGAAGGAGAGCTCGTAGCCGTTCTTGCCGCCCGCCCCGCGCTGTCTGCTCCGCGCTGTCTGCCGCGGTGCATTGGGAAGCGCCGGCGCTTAACGGGCTTCAGCTTCGGCCTCCGCGGCAGCTTCCGCTACAACAAGTCTCTTGGAGTTGCGTGCCGCCTCGAGATGGAGATAGACAGCCTCGATCGCGAGGGAAACAACCAGGGCTGCTGATGCCAGAGTAGCTCCCGGTATCTCTGGGAAGAGCATCGGCCCAACCCAGGCAAGCGCGAAAAGCACCACGGTGTGGAGCGTGACTGCGCGAGCAAGGACTCCGGTACGGTGCTCCGCGATAAGGACGCCGCGATACCAGCTCTTGACGGTGAGAAGCGCCGGCGCGGCGATGAGCACGAGTAGCGGTGCGTTGGTGAACGGCATCAACGCATCCGATAGGCCGGATACGGCGCTGAACCAGAGATCTGCCGGCGGAGTGAACGCCGTCAGCGCGAACAGACCGGTGAGCGCGGCGCCGAGGCCGGTTAGCATCCGTCGCGCTGCAGGAAGCGAGCCATCGGAACGAGCTTTAACGGTCACGATCACCTCTTGGGTCGAGAGAGCCAGGGAGTTATACAGAAACAGGTATGCTTTAATGACCGGCCATACCGCAAGGCTCGGTAGCGGAAGGTAGCTTCGAGCGATCGCGAATGTCAGAAGCGGCTGTGCGCTTAGGTAGATGATCGATGTAAGCGAAAGCGGAACGTAGAACGACACGAGTTGCCGCGCAGACAACGGTCCGTCAGGCGCCTCTCCCGGCATCTCGTGGCGTACGATTCGGTGGACGAACAGATACGAGCTGACAGCGCCGGCGGTTGTGCCTACAATCAGGGCAAGGCCGGCTAGCTGTGCTCCCGGCATTGCCTCGGTCACGTATCCCCATAGAAGGACGGCGACGGTTCCTATAAGCCGTGCGGCGACGGTTATCGGAATAAGCCGGGTCTTCCCGTAGCGAATAAGCATACCCTGCCATAGCCGGCGGTATCCTACCGTGGCGGCAAACGGCACCATGAGCAGGAAACCGCTGCGAGCCGGCTCGACTACTTCCGGGGGGACCTCCAACACATTGCGCGCCAGTATAGAGAACAGCGGCGAGGCGGCCAACACAAGGTGTAATACCGTAATCAGGGCTCCGACGATGTGCATGAAGCGCAGAAGTGTTCGGTACCGATCTCTGCCGGTGCTCAGTGCAGTGCTGGCCGAGAGCAGCTGGAGAATTGGGCTTTCCACCGCCAGCGCCAGCGAAAAGGCCACTCCAAACGCGGCCAGATTCACCGTCTCTTCCGGCAGCCGCGCGATGACGGCAGACATCGCCGGTTGCTCGACCGCCATGAAGATCCACATCAGTCCCAGTGGAATCCAAAAGAGGAAGATCCCCCATGGCGTAGCGAGCGAGCCGTGAAGACTGTTCTGTCGGCTTTCATCGGGCATAGAGCGTCATCCTGACCGGCGCATGATCTTGACCACCGAGCGAGAAATCGTGTAGAAGTAACGTCAACCTTTCACGAAAACTGGAATACCTAATATGTACGCACTCGTAGAGATTGGTGGCAAGCAGTATAAAGCGGAACAGGATGCACGAATCAAGGTGGACCGGCTTCCGGGGACCGCAGGAGACGTGGTAGAGCTTCCTTCGGTGCTCATGGTTCGTACGGACCAGGGAGTTAAGGTCGGCAAGCCGTATGTCGACGGCGCACAGGTGAAGGCGGAAATCGAGGAGCAGGGCAGAGATCCCAAGATCACCGTCTATAAGTACAAGCGGCGCAAGGGCTACCGCCGGAAGCACGGACACAGGTGCCACTACTCGGTGCTGAGGATCCGGGAGCTGCCGACGGCGTAGGCGACGTGGAAAGGCGATCGCGTTGCAGGCGCGGTACGCCGAGCGCGTAGCCCGGGCAGTGAGCATGAGGGTCGGGAAAACCGGCCGTTCATGGAACGAACAACCGGCTCTTGTCTCGGCTGGAAGAGGCGGCCGGAGACGGATCCCGGAGAGCGAAGGTGATCCGGATAGATGTTACTACCAAGCAGGGGCTGCCGGCTCGGATAACCAGTGACGGGCATGCAGGAAGCGTCGTCTCGGGGGCGGACCCGGTTTGCGCAGCGGTTTCGGTCTTGCTGAAAACCTTCGCGCGGACTTTGCTCGCGGAAGAGGGGATACGGGTGGATGGCAGCGCACTGCGTCGCGGTAGCTTTGAAGTGCGCATTCTCTCCGTAGAGCCGGCGGCGTGTGAGCGCTTCAGGGGAATTGCCGCTACGGTGATGCAAGGTCTTTCGGATCTTGCCACGGAGTACCCGAAGTCGGTCCGGTTGCAGGCCGCGGAGGAAGCCGGCAATCTTGTGAGCGGTGCAGGAGCTCCGGAAGGCTGAGTCGTGGTACGGGCGGCCGGCGCCGCGGAAGAAGGATGTGCCCTTGTGCCGGAGCGCGAACCGTGTCCCCGGTAGCTTCGGAAGCTCAAACTTGGTACACTGTTAGGTAGCGACGCGGTGGACGCGCGACCTTAGGGTGGCGTCGTGTTGCGGCACGGTTTGACAACTGATGACAGGCAAAGTGACATAAGAGAGGACAAGACTATGGCACACAAGAAGGGTGGCGGAAGCTCCAAGAACGGTAGAGAGAGCATATCCAAGCGTCTCGGTGTGAAACGGTTCGGCGGTGAGCTGGTGTCCGCCGGATCTATCCTAGTGCGGCAACGTGGGACCCGGTTCCATCCCGGCGACTTCGTTGGACAGGGAAGGGATGATACCTTGTTCGCCAAAGCGGACGGGCGCGTACGGTTTCGCGAGCGGAAGGGGAAGCGGGTCGTATTCCTTGAACCTGTTCAATCTGCTGAGCCGACCGCCGTGCAAGAGCCGACTCCGGCCGGGGGCGAGTAAGCGCCTGCTTGATCGCTAAGGGACTACCACTCCTTTCGAAACACGCCGCTTTCGGCCGGCACGAATCCGGAAGCGGAAGTATGCCCTGTCGGCGGTTTCCGGTAGAGCGTCCATGAAGCCGTTTATCGATGAGATATACGTAACGCTGCGCTCGGGTCGCGGCGGGGCCGGCGCTGTCAGCTTCCGCCGGGAGAAGTACGTCCCGCGAGGGGGGCCGGACGGCGGTGACGGCGGCCGGGGCGGCGATGTTGTCGTGGTCCGCTCAGACATGTTGCGTACCCTCTCCCACCTGGCGGGGCGGAATGTCATCGCCGCGGAAGCCGGACATCCCGGAGCGGGTGCATGCCGGCACGGACGCTCGGGAGAACCTGCCAGGATTGAAGTTCCACCGGGAACTGTCGTTCGGGATGCTCACACAGGTGAGGTGCTTGCGGACCTGACCCGAGCGGACGAGGCGAAGATCCTGGTCGGCGGACGTGGCGGAAAAGGCAACGTCAACTTCAAGAGTGCTCGCCGGCAGGCACCTCGCTATGCGCAGCCTGGACAACCGGGACAGGAATGCCGTGCCAAGATCGAGTTGTCTCTGATCGCGGACGTGGGGCTCGTCGGCAGACCGAATGCCGGGAAATCGAGCCTGTTGTCCGCGTTGAGCAATGCCCGTCCTACGGTGGCTGAGTATCCTTTTACTACCCGGGAGCCAAATCTCGGAGTCTTGCGTCGTGACGGTGCTGACTTGGTGATCGCCGATGTGCCGGGTATCATCGAAGGAGCGCATGAAGGCCGGGGGCTCGGGTTCAAGTTCCTCAAACACGTGACCCGTACCGCCGTTCTGTTGATTTTAGTGGACCTCTCGGAGGGAAACCCGGTCGATACGGTGGAGACGGTGCTTGCTGAGGTTCGCGAATTCGATCGTTCAATTGCGGAAAAGCCTAAGCTGGTTGTAGGAAACAAGCTGGACATTCTCGGAAGCGAGGATGAGCTCCGGAAGCTCACCGTGGCGTATCCCAAGGATACGGTTGTCGGGATCAGTGTAGCGACCCGACAGGGTATTCCGGAGCTGATCCGCGAGCTGTTCGCCTACCGCGCCGGCATTGAGGAGGGGCCGGGCGACGCGAATACGGCCGAGCCGGAGGTGCGGGAGGGTGCAGGATGGCGCTGGGAAGTGGCGCAAGGTACACGTCCATCCGCCGGAAGCAGCTCGGGGGCGGACATCGGCTCCGGGGAGAAGTCGGAGGGATATTCGCCGGAGGGACATTCCACGGGAGAGCCTTCTTGAACGGACCAGGCCGAGACGACGTCCGGCCAGGGCGGAGCTCGGATCTCCGAGTAGGCATAGGAACGCCTGAGGCGTAGAGGCTATCCGACCAACAAGGAGTGACGCGTGCAGGGAGCAATTCTGGGCGGTAGCTTTGATCCGGTTCATGTGGCGCACTTACATATTGCGGACCAGGTTCTGTGCCAATTTAGCATAGAGAAGGTGTTTTTCGTTCCCGTTGGCGCTCCGCCCCACAAGAAGCTCAGTAGTATGGTATCGAACGGCGATCGATTGGCCATGGTTCAAGAAGCAATCGAAGGCCATTCTGGATTCCATGTTCTCGATTGGGAGATGAAGCGTGATGGGCCGTCGTACACTATCGATACTGTTCGGCAGTTCGAGCAGGAGTACGGAAGCAACCCGAGTCTGATAATCGGAGACGATCTGCTGCCTGATTTTCGGAAGTGGCGAATGGTGGACGAGCTCCTTGAGCGCTGCAGCATTCTTGTGGCACCACGTGCCGGCGTACACGAATCCGTGCCTGATATCGAGACCTCCCATATCGACTGTGAGCGGTTGCCCATCTCATCGAGCGCGATTCGCCGAAGGCTGGAACGCGGCGCATCTATTCGCTTTTTGGTGCCCGAAAGGGTATACGATTATATCGAGCGACATCGGGTTTATCCCGGCTTCGCCTTCTGACGGTGCGAGGCGTATCGGGGGGAGCTTGCGCATTGTCGGCGCGACCGTGTACCATTCTATGTGAATGAAGCGGCGCGTGCATCTGGACAGCTCGATCGTAATCCTATTCTTCATTGTTGTCGTAATCGCCTTTACTACCGCGTTCATCTATCGAGAAGTTAGAGGGGACACGATCACCCGGCTTGTGGAGGCCGATGAGGACTTCAACGTTTTGGTTACGGTCTCCCAGGGGGAAGGGGCGGAGAAACAACTCCTCAGTTCTCACGTCTTGATGTATGCCCCGTTGACCGGGAGAGCCGCGCTCTTTCACGTGCCGGGGAAGACAGGGGCCATTCTACCGAGTCTCGGGCGGACCGATCGGATAGAGGAAATCTATCGTCAGGAGGGAGTGGACGCGTATCGTTCCACTGTGGAAGACCTCCTGGGCGCCGAGGTACCGCACTACTTGTCGCTCTCGGTGGATGGTCTTGAAGCTCTTGTCGATACACTCGGCGGTGTCCAGCTCTTCCTGCCTACATCCGTGGACCAGTATGTGTCGCCAGATTCGGTGCACGGGACGCCCGACTCGGTTGGGACCGGTGGGGCGGCGGAGGCGGCGCCGGCGCGAGTGATGTTGCCTGGCGGAACCAACCGACTCGACGGGGCACAAGCAAAGGCATACTTCACGCTGGACGACAGCGAAGAGTTCCGCGAGGACGCGGCCGGACGTAGGAACGAGTTCGTGCGCGAGCTTATCAGTGAGATGACTCGAAGGGCCGTGTTGCTCTCTCACGATGAGGTGTCGGCACTCTTGTATCGCCATGTGGAGACCGATCTTGATGAACGCTCGTATCAGTCTCTGCTAGAAGAGCTTGGGAACTTGTATGAGGAGTCTGTGGTGGTGTCCGAGGTACAGGGAGCGAAGCGTGAGGTCACCGTAGCAGGTGAGGAGCGCACGCTGCTCTTTCCCCACTTCGAAGGGCGCTGGCTCCAAGAGACGGTCAGCCAAGTTCGCGATAGCCTCCGTTCGCCGGAAGCGGCCGGTGAGCCGGGTCGAACGATCGAGGTGCAGGTGCTCAACGGAACCACGGAAGCGGGGTTGGCGCGCAGAACCACGGATCTGTACGCTGGGCTTGGAACGTTCGAAATGCGGGAGCCCGCAAATGCCCCACATTCCGAGTTTCGGGAGACGATTGTAGTGGATCACGGAGGCGAAGGGGGAGCAGCTCGGCGGGTAGCGGACGTGATACGGGCTCAACGGATTGAGACAGTGGATCCGGGGCAGCAGCAGGGCGCGGATTTCGAGGTTTCCGAGGAAACGAGCCAGGAGACCATCCCGTCGGGTGACGATCCGGACCGCGAAGGACCGAGGAGGGAAGGCGCAGATGAGC
>PWGF01000228.1 GCA_003554375.1 Spirochaetaceae bacterium | reverse complement strand
GCGGGCGGCGAGCTCCACAACCGCCGTCAGCCCATAGACACCTTTCGCCGAGATGGAAAACACGAGTCACCTCTTCTCACGTTAGAAGGTTGAGTTTGTGGGTGAATGTATTCCCTCCCCCGACCGGTGTCAACCGGAGTGTGAGACGAGGATTGCTGGTGACAAATCGAGCTCGCCCGAGCTCCCCGCGCGGCGGGCCACCGCCTCCTTACGCAGTTTCCGGACTGCTTGCGCTCTGCGCTTGCCGCCCGGCGGCGAGCCTGCAAGCGAGCCCGCGCCTGACCGCCTTTGCGATCTGGCGGAGGCTGAAGGGTGAGCGTGGAGGTCTGAGGGTGGCGGCACTCCGGAGCCCGTCGGCGATCTCCGCTTCGCTCCAGCCCCGGCAGGCGCCCCTCGCCGGTAGCAGCGTGGTCACAAGGCGTTCTGCTCGCGCCCCGGCGAGGTGGGCGATGAGCGTATCCGGGCTCAGGCTGCGGCGCAGCCGGGAGGCCTCCGTCATAAATAGCTTCTCCCCGTCCGAGAAGCCGGCCACCACGCCCTCGCACACGTCGCAGCCGGTGCAGTCGCTCTCCTCGCTTCCGAGCGCAGCGAGGAGGTAGCGACGGCGGCAGCCCGTCGTAGCTATGTATCCCGTCATGACCTCGAGCCGCCGAGCCGCGACTGCGCTCCCCGCGCTCCGGCGAGTCTGTCCGTCTTCAGCGGCTCCCCCAGCGTCTCCGGCCTTGCCGGGCCCTGAGGCCCCGCCGGGTTTCCCGGCGCCGCGGGCCTCATCCGCGCCGCGGGCCTCATCGGCGCTGCCGGCCTCATTCGCGCCGCCGGTAGCTTCGGACGGTGGCGAGGGGGCTTTGCGGATGATCGAGCGCGCGCGAGCGGCGTCCTGGGGCGTGACGATCGCAACCGCGTGCGAGGCGTTCCCGTCCCTGCCGGCGCGACCGCTCTCTTGGAGGTACGCCTCTACCGAGGGCGCGATTCCGAGGTGAACGACGCTGCGCACGTTGGACTTATCGACCCCCATGCCGTAAGCACATGTAGCTGCAAGTATTCCGTCGTCCGAGGCGTGGAACCATGCTTCGAGCTCCGTGCGTTCTTCTCGGGTGAGGCCTGCGTGGTAGAAGCGGGCCGGTCGAGTCTCGGCGTGCTGGGAGAGGCGCTCCGCTGCGATCTCGGTCTGCGATCGGCTCCGGCAGAAGATGACCGCCGGTCGCGGCAAGCCGCCTGCGAAGAGCTCCCGGGCGCGCCCGAGCGCGGAGAGGGCGGGTGCGACGGCGTAGCGGATGTTGGGGCGGTCGGGGCAGCCGGTTATCCGGTGCGGGCGGCGCCCGTCGAAGAGAAGCTTGACGACGGTCTCCTCGATCTCCGGCGAGGCGGTCGCGGTGAAGGCGGTGATCTGCTCGATTCGCGCTGCGCGAGCCACGGCGCCGAGCTCACAGTAGGCCGGGCGGAACTCGGGGCCCCACTCGGCGACGCAGTGTGCCTCATCGATTACCATGTGGCCGAGCCGGAGCTCGGGCAGCTTCCGGCGAACTCGCTCGGTTGCGAGCACTTCGGGATTTGCGAGGACGAGCGCGACATCTCCGCGCGCCGCTCGTTCAAAGGCGGCCCGGCGAGTGCCGGCGTCCTGGCCTCCTTCGATGGAGACGAACGGAATGCCGCGCTCGGTAAGGCGTCGCTTCTGGTCGGCGACGAGCGAGCGCAGCGGATAGACGACGAGCGTGGGGCGTGCCCCGAGCATTGCCGGCAGCTGGAAGCAGAGGCTCTTGCCGGCCCCGGTGGGGAGCACGACGAGCTGCCGGAGCGGGGCTTCGGGCGCGTCTTCCGACCGAAGCGCCCGCGCTGCTCCATGGGAGCCGGAGGTCCGGGCCGCTTCCTCGGCCTCCAGAATGTTACTCACAACAAGCCGCTGGTACGGAAACAGGTAGCTTACGCCGAAGCGCTCTCGCGCGGCCTCCCCGATCGGATCGGGGAGCTCTAAGACCGACGCCGCGCACTGGTCTACGGCCTGCGTTGAGCGGGCGGCAAGTGGGCGAGCGTCCGCCGGATCCGGCCGGCGCGGTGCGCGATCGTCGCTGGTTCCGAGCTTCCCAGCGGACGGCCGGCCGGCGGATGGGGCGGTGCGGAGCGAGAGATCGGCGTCTCTTTCGGCGCTCTGGAACGGCCGCTCCGTTCTCTCCTTTGCGTGTGTACTGTTCATGAACTCCTCCGCCCTAATACACAGGGTTAAATGCGCGAACTCTTGAAAACTCGCGAAGGAGGTGCGTGAGCGCGGGGCGAAGGGGGCCCCATTCCGCGGTGCCGAGGAAAGCGTGAAGGACGGGAGGGGCGCCCGCCGGGGCGTCCGGAGCCGGGAAAGAGAGCACGCTCACCGCAGGAGGGCCGGACGGCCCGGCGAGGCGGTCCCGGTGTGCGCCGCGCTCGGCGTCGGCGGCTGTTCGCCCGGGGTGCTCGGTGTGCGCGGGCGTAATGGTTCGGCGCGCGGCGGGACGGAACCCCCGGACGGCCTGACGCCGGGACAAGCCGCGGCCGGCGAGGCGGCGCAGGGCTAGGGGAGCTTGTGTCCTTTGCGCCGGCCGGGCAGGCGGGCTATACTCGGTGGAGCCATGAACCGCGAGCCGGAGACAACGTGGAGTAGAATCGTCGGTGAGCTCGACGCGGAGCTCTCTAACGCTTCCCCCCTGGAGTGGGAGGCTTTTCGCGCGCGGTTGGCGAAGCGCTTTTCGGATCTTCTGACGCTGCAGCTGGAGCTCTACGGGAAGCGCTACGATTTCTACTGGCATTTCCTGAAGCTGATTCGATCGCTCTTTGATGCGTGGCGGGCGCGAGGCGACGAGTTGCGCGAGCGTGACGCGCGGTGTGAGCGGACTCCGAACGGGGCGGCATGGTTTCGCACGCCGGACAATCTGGGGTTGAGCGCGGATTCGGCGGCGTTCGAGGGTGAGGCGGCGGAGGTGGGGCGGCGCTTGGAGGAGCTGCGCGCGGTAGGGGTGCGTTACGTGCATGTTACGGCGGGAGCGGGCGACGCGAGCTCGGAGGAGGTCCGTTCAGCGGAGGTGCTGCAACGGCTGGCAACGGAGTTGCATGCGCGGGAGATGGTCTTGGGCGCCGACCTGGTTGTGGCATGGACCTCGGACTCGCATCCATGGGCGGAAGCGGCGCAGGCGGGCGATCCGGTGTTTCGCGATTCGTATTGGGTGTTTCCCGAGCGAACGATGCCTGAGCGGTTCGTAGCGGGAATCCGGGAGCGCGCGGAGCAGGGGGGCGCGGGCCAGGATCCGTTCTGTTTCGTGCCGGAGCTGTCGGGCTGGGTATGGGCAACTGCGGGGCGACACTGCTGGGATCTGAATTACAGCGATCCGGCGGTCTTCCGGCGAATGGGGCGAAAGCTCCTTGCTCTGGCAAACTCCGGATGCGATGTGATCAAGCTGCTGGGCATTCCGTACGTCTGGAAGGAGGTGGGGACCGGGTGCGTGAATCTTCCCGGGGCGCATGTGGTAGCGCGCGCATTCAACGCGCTTGTACGGATCGTGTCCCCCGCGACGCTCCTCCGAGCGGACGGGAGCGCGGGGGCGGGGGAGCCGGCGCGGTACGTCGACCCTCGAGCATTCTGCATAGCGGACTATCCCCTGCTCCCGAAAGCGGTCAAAGAGGCAGCCAAAGATCGCGATGTCCGGAAGCTTCGTTCCACGGTTGCTCCTTCTTTTGCGATTCCGAGCGAATGCGCGTGGGTCGTTGAGCTGCCGGTGGCGGCCCCGGAGGGTTCGGGCGGGCCGGACCGGGTGGCATCCGGCGCGGGCGCTTCCGGCGGGGCGGGTTCCGGGCAGGCGGACAGGGTGGCGGCGCCGGCGGCTTCGGAGCCGGCGGGGCGCGACGGGCGAGCGGAGGGAACGATACACACGGCGCTCTGCACCTTTCTGCTGGCAGCGGCCGGGGTGCCACTACTCCCGGGGCGGCCGGCTCCGGGGTGGACGCACGGCGAAGGCGGCGACGTCGAAGCCGGTGGCGAAAACGGCGACGCTGCCGGTGGCGAGAAGGAGCGGGCGGCGGCGGGGTTTGACGGGACCGGTTGGCGAGTGACGCACCGGCTCTTGGACGAATTGCGTCAGGCCATAGCGGCGCGCCGGAGGAGCATCGTCTTTGCCGGCGGCGTTGCGGAGCTCACGGATGCAGGAACGGACGGAGTGCTCGCTGTGTTGCGAAGGAGCTCTTCGGGGGTGCTGTTGGCGTTGACCAATCTTCTGCCAAAGCACACGGAAATCCCGGTTGAGGTCTTGGCGCGGCACGCGCACGGCGGGAGCTTCGTGGAGGAGTTGAGCGGGGCTGAGGTGCCGGCAGAGCGACCGTACGCTCTTCCGCCCTACGGCTCGGCGTGGCTTGTGCGGTCGGGTTCTCGCCCTGAAGAGGTCCGGTAGGTGCTACTGCCGGTAGGTGCTACTGATGGAAAACAGTACCAACAATCTTAGCTTCATATACTGAGAGGAGCTGTTGATGACGGATTACACCGAGCGAGTTCTCGATATCTTTTCCGAAATCGCCCGGATCCCCCGTCCTTCCAAGAAGGAAGAGCGAATCGGAAAATGGCTGCGGGAGCGGGCTGAGAAAAACGGATGGAAAGCGGCAAGCGACGAGGCCGGAAACGTCGTGATCACGGTACCGGCTTCGGCGGGGAGAGAGTCTGAGCCGAGGATCATACTTCAAGGGCACCAGGACATGGTATGCGAGAAGAGGCCCGAGGTGCAGCACGATTTCGAGCGCGATCCGATTCGTTTGGTCCACGACGGGGAGTGGCTCAGCGCCGACGGGACGACTCTGGGCGCGGATAACGGCATCGCGATTGCATTGGCAATCGCTCTGGCGGAGGATCCCGGCCTTTCTCGCCCGCCGTTGGAGCTACTGTTCACCGTGGACGAGGAGACCGGCCTTACCGGCGCCCAGAAGCTCGACCCGGCGCTCCTGTCGGGGCAAGCGATGATCAATATCGATAGCGAGGACGAGGGGGTCTTCACCGTCGGCTGTGCCGGGGGGCGTGATGTTCGCGTCAAGCTGCCGGTGCGGCGGGAAGAGGCGGAAGCAAGCTCGTCCTCCATGAGCTATTTCGCAGTGCGCGTTTCAGGGCTGCGCGGCGGGCACTCCGGGATCGATATCCGCAAGAGGCGAGGGAACGCCAATGCGATCCTGGCACGCCTGCTTCGGCGGATCGCTTTCGATTCCTCGGTCCGCATCGTAAGCTTCTCCGGAGGCAACGCTCACAACGCCATTCCGCGAGACGCTATGGCGGTGTGCGGTTGTCCGAACGAGTACATGGAAGCTGTTCGCGATCAGGCGGCGCGTTTTGAGTGCGAGGCGCGGGACGAGCTTGGGACGTACGATCCGGGGCTTCGAATCGAGGTGACTGATGTGCCTTCGGAGCACGATCCTGGGTCCGGCGCGAGCTCGACCGCTGTGAGCGCCTCCGCGGGAGCGGCAACCGGCGAAGGCGCTGCCGGCGGCGTGGGAGCGGAGGATGCCCGCGGGCACGCGAGCGGTGGAGCGGCACGCGCAAGCCGGGCCCCGCTTGCCCCCGAGGATGCCAGGAAGCTAATCAACGCGGCCGCGGGGCTTCCGCACGGAGTGGTGGCGATGAGCCCGGAGATTGCCGAGCTGGTGGAGACTTCCGTGAACTTCGCAGTCGCCAAAACCGAGGACGACCACATCGAGCTCCAGATGAGCCAGCGGAGCTCGGTCCAGGCGGCGCTCGATGCGCTTACCGACAGCATCGCGGCGGTAGCCGACTTGGCCGGCGCAGAAGTTCGGCGGGAGAACGAGTACCCCGGCTGGGAGCCGAACCTTGCGAGTCCGCTTCTGTCACGAGCTCAGGAGGCGTACCGAGAGGAGTTCGCTGCCGACCCTACGGTAGAAGCGATTCACGCCGGGCTGGAGTGCGGGGTTATCGGGTCGAAGCTTGGAGGGCTGGATATGCTGAGCATCGGACCGACGATTGAGGCACCCCACTCGCCCGACGAGCGGCTTCATGTTCCATCGGTAGATCGGCTTTACCGGCTTCTTGCCCGGCTTTTGGCGAAGCCGGTTTTTGGGGTACACTAAGCGCACGAAGTGATTCAGAGTATGGACTGAGAGAATATGAAGAGCTCAAGCGGCCCGGCTTCGCCGGGATGAGCAGAAAGGGGCATCGATGGCAGGAAAGGTTTTAGTAGTGGACGACTCGGAGGCTATCCGCCGAAGCGTCTCCTTCATTTTGGAGCAGGAAGGATACAGCGTCGTGCTGGCATCCGACGGCAATGAAGGGGTGGCGCAGCTCAGCGAAGGCCCTTTCGATCTGATTCTTACGGACGTGAACATGCCGAACATGGACGGAATTGAGCTAATTCGTCAGGTTCGTGCCGACGAGCAGCATGCGTTTACTCCGATCGTTGTCCTCACCACTGAGAGTCAGGACAAGAAAATGCAGGAAGGGAAGGACGCAGGCGCTACGGGTTGGATCGTCAAGCCGTTCGACGCGGAGAAGCTGCTCGGTGTTGTGAAGAAGCTGGCGGGCTAGCGGGGAGACTGTTTCGTCTTCGGGGAACGGCGGAAGAGTTCGAGGTGGGGAGTGCGTGCGGGTCCGACAGCGGGACGGGTTGGTAGGACATGAGGTTAGCCTATGGACGGAAAAACGCGAGTCATGTTCGTGTGCTCCGGCAACATCTGCCGTAGCCCAATGGCGCACGGGCTGTTTCTCGACCGAATCGAACGGCGCGGGGTGTCGGACCGGTTCGAGGTGGAAAGCTCCGGAACCAGCGACTTCAACATCGGTGAGGATATGGACGAGCGCGGGCGGAACGAGCTTGCGAAACACGGCGTAACCTTCAACCATGCGGTTCGGACTTTCGAGCCCTGGGACGCTGAAGATTACGATCTGATTTTGACCATGGAGCGCTCGAACCACGAGAAGGTACTGGGGATGATACCGCCTGAGTTTCGGGATAGAGTGCGGATGTTTCGCGATTTCGATCCTGAAGCCGAGGGTGAGGAAGAGGTGCCGGACCCCTATTTCAGCGGACGTAACGGCTTCTCAGAGGTCTACCGGATCACCGAGCGGACCGTCGATGCGCTTCTGGAGAAGCTCTTGAACCGGTAACTCCGGAGAGGAGAACGAGCAAGGTAGGCTGCCGACAGTCCTTGCCTCACGGTCTTTGCCTCACGGTCGGCACACGTTGCTTCACGGGGGCTAAGGCAGTTCACCAGCAATCTTCACCTCTCATACGGAGGGCAACCTAATGGAGCAGTTCACACCCGATTCCATCCTCCATGCCGACGATTGCGACTCGGCGCTGGCGCAACTGGGCGCCGGCGGTATCGCCCGTAGGCGCTCGGTGGGAACCGGACATATGAGCCGGACCGAGGTGCTGGAGCTTGCCGACGGGCGTGCGCTGTTTGTGAAACAGGCAGTCGGTCCGGAGCGAGCGCGGGCTGAAGCGGAGGGGCTTAGAACCATCGCACGGGCAACCGGCCCGCGCGTTCCCGAAGTATACGCCGTCGGGAGCGGCACTCGTGGCTTTCTCATCATGGAGTACATCCCGCCGGGCCGGAGAACCGCTGAAGCTCCCCGGCGACTGGGGGCACAGCTCGCACGGATGCACGCCGAGCGCCGTGAGCGGCGGTTCGGTTTCGAGCGCGACAACTATATCGGCTCTATGCCTCAGCACAACGGGTGGCTCGAAGGGTGGACGGAGTTCTTCGCGCAACGGCGGCTTCTTCCGCAGGTGAGATGGGCGGCTGAGGCAGGGCTTGCCGACCGGTCTCTGGTGAGCCGCGTCGAACGGATCTGCGGGCGGCTGCCGGAGCTTATCGCGGAGCCGGAGCATCCGTCGCTTCTACACGGAGACCTCTGGGGCGGAAACGTCATCTACTGCGAGAACGGAGAAGGGGTGCTTATCGATCCGGCGGTCTACTACGGGCACCGTGAGACGGACCTGGCTATGACCGAGCTCTTCGGAGGCTTTGACCGTGAGTTCTACGAGGGGTACGAGGAGGTCTATCCGCTGGACCCGGGCTATCGAGAGCGGGTCGAACTGTACAACCTGTACCATATGCTCAACCACCTGAACATCTTCGGACGCGGATACAAAAACGCGGTTCGGCGGATCGTGGACCGGTACCAGAGGTAAGGG
>PWGF01000365.1 GCA_003554375.1 Spirochaetaceae bacterium | reverse complement strand
GAAGCCTCAAGAAAGGCTTGTACGCACTCTGATACACGGCCTCCGTGTGATGATCCGGCGTCCCTACCGGCTGGCTGTTGGTTGTCCCCAGAATCAGGTTCAGACGCCTCACCGCGGGCCATCCTTTTCGGTCGCGCATCGTAGCGTGCCGGCGCTCTCCCGTGGCGTTCTATTTTCCAACAGTGGACTCCTCCCCGTGAAGCGGCCGCGACACCATAGCATCCCGGAGCAAGCCCGGCAACTACGGCCGGAAACCGGCGAAAGCCCTGCGCCGTTCGCCGGCCCTACCGGGCAAACCGTGTCGCCGCGATCGACCACTCACGGTTGCCGCGATTGTTGACTCACGCCGCGCACCGCTTACCCGGCACGCACCTCACGCGGCGCGCACCGGAGGCATCGACGATGTGAACCCGGTTACGCCGCCGCGCGCCGTCTTCCGTGCACCCGCAACAGCCGAGCCGGCCAGCAACGCGAGCGTGCCGGCGGCGTAACCCGTCGGCACGCCCGGAGGAGGCTCAGGATCATAGAGCATGTGGTGCACGGTAAATACCAACTCATGGTAGCCCGCTTCAGCCAGAAGCGCAAACGTGCGCTCAGGATCGCCCACGGCGTCTTGCGCATCCGAGCGCTCGGCCTCCTCCGCTCCCTGGCCGCCCGGCACTCGCGAGGAGTTCTCCTGTGCGCGCCACAGATGCATCAGTCCCTCGTACTCTCGAACGACATCCGAAACCCATTCCTCATCGAACCTCAGAACGACCTGCCGACGCTCCGCCAAACGCCCGTCACTCTCCTCGAACCGAACGACTGAAACGTCTTCTCCGGGACCCGGATACGCAAAAGCACGGCCATAGGCTAGCGCCTCCTGGTAAGCCCGATGCGCAAAATAGAGTGCAGGGTCGGGAGGGCCCGGCGGCGCGACGCGTTCGCTTTCGGCGTCCCAACTCATCAACGAGTCAACCAAGTCGAGCTCCGAGATAGGCTCAGGCTCAAGCGCCGCCACAGCATGCGAGGCCGACCCGGCGTCGGCCTCACTCGCCGCCCGGTCAGCTCCTGCCGCCCGGATGCTCTGCGCTCCCGAGGGCGCCCCATGCGAGGTAGCCGGCCGGGGAGAAGCGGATGCTTCCGTGGCGCGAACGTCTTCCGGCTCCGTTCCCGGCTGGAGGGGGGTCGGCACCTCGGCGCGCGCCCGTAGTCCGCCCTCATGAGCCGCGGGGGTTACCGCCCCCAACAGCGCCACCACCGCTACCGCCCCTCCGAGTATACCGAGGCATGGCCCCAGCCGCGACGGCTGCCGCTCGACCACGAGCGGAATAGGCTCGAAGATCGCATGGTCGCTCCGCTCTCGCCGAGCCCGGCGATGTCTCCTTCTGAGTACCGGAATTCCCACCATGCCTGCCAACGCGACAGCTGCCGCACCAACCAGCTCGCCGTTGCCTGCGTTGAGAGCTACAAGGACCTCACGCCCCAACACCGTGAGCGCAAGGGCCGCCCCCAATGCGGCCGGAAGCTCCGCGCCCGGCTCGGCAAAACCAATCCCCCGCCGCAGCACTCGTTCGCGGGCTACTATCCAACCGGCAAAGCAGCCGAGGCCCGCGGCCGGAGCAGTCAACATCAGTGGAACGGTAGCCGCCAATACCATGGCGGACTCGCCTCGATTGCGGCGCCCTACGGCAAGCAGCAGCAGCGCTCCACCAACTGCCAATGCCACCATCAGCACGGTACGCGCCGGCACTGAACCACCGCCGCGGGATCCGAGCACGTGAGCTTCCAACCCTGCTTCCGCAAATGCTGCGTTCAAACTCGCTCGCCCGACTGCGCGTGACACGTAGAAGACGGCGGCTTCTTCGGCATCGAGCCGGCCGCGAAATGCCTCCGGCAAGCGCTCCATATACGCGTCACGTCGCGGATCACGCACATGGAGTCGCTCCTCCACGTCTCCAAGAGGCACCCGTTCCATCGCGGCAAACGTCGTCACACTGACCGACACGTTACCGGGATGCACCACGGAAGGCGAATCGACGAGCCGGCCCTCGCCGGCCTTGGAACCGGGTTCATCTTCAAGGCGTGAAGAGGGCGAATCCGTACTGTCCGCGCCGCGCTCCGTTGACTCTGCGCGTGTGGCCGCCTCTTGGGCAACACGCACCGCATCCTCGAGCTCTCCCGGCGGAGTAACCAACACGGTGAAGTATCCGTCCCAGGGCCCGGCCGACGCCGAATGCGGAAGAAGCACCAGCACACTGACGACCACGAACGCCGCAATAGGAAGCGTCACCGCCCCGAAGCCTCCAAAACGCATCGATCCCATTCCTTAGAGCGTGGTAAATGCGACGCCGATGAAGAAACCCAAGAGCATCCCGACCGAAACCTCGGCGGCAGTGTGCCCGTGCACCTCTTTGACCGGCTCATAGTCCACCCCAACCTGCCGGCGTAGTTGCTCACCGAGCTCATTCAGCTTACGAGCCTGTACGCCCGTCGCTTGCCTGACGCCGACAGCATCCCGTATCACCACCATCCCGTAGAACAAGGATAACACGAACATCGGCGAAGCGAGGTTGTATCCAAATCCGATCGACGTTGCCAGCGCCGTGGTCATAGCGCTATGGCTGGACGGCATTCCTCCGGTACGCCATACAAGCGTGCCGAGGAGCCTACGAAGGCTCTGCGGACGAACCTGAACTACTTCCACGATCGACTTCGTTAACTGAGCCATAAGCCAGCTGAACGCGGCGCTGAGGAAGAAAGGACTCAGCAAGAGGCGATGAAACTGTTCCCACCCGGTAGTCGGATACATGGACAGGCGGTAGTCTGAGCCGAGCGCACTCGGTTGTCAACACGCTATGCTCCCAGCGATTCCTCCGGACAAGTGCGGGTTCCACCGCATTGACACTGCATGCACCTCGTAGTACGGCCTCAGACGACTTGACAGCGCGTCCACCCCGTACATACAGTCAATGCGTGAGTAAGGTGACGTACCAAGAGTTCCGCGCGGGCGGCAACGACGCAGGCAAACGCCTCGATCGTGTTCTCCGTCGTATGCTCCCGCATGTGCGCCTCGGTGACATATTCGCCCTGCTTCGCACGGGAAGAATCAGAATCAACGGCCAGAAGGTAGGGGGCCGCTACCGTGTCTCAGAGCAAGACGTGCTCCAGGTCGATCCGCGAATCCTTACCGGCGGCCCCGGGGGGCGGACCCGTCCGCACGCGGGCCGCCCGATTTCTCAACGCTCAACCGGTGGCGACCTGAGCAAGTACATCCTGTTGGAGAACGAGCACGTGCTCTGCCTGAACAAACCGCGCGGTCTATCCGTGCACGGGCCGGACAGCGTAGAGCAATGGGTGCTATCATACACTGCGGATCGGTTGCCGAAATCACTCTCTTTCCGACCGGGCCCAGCACACCGACTTGACCGAAACACCAGCGGGATCCTTTTCTTTGGTCTGTCCAGCACCGGAGCCCAACGGCTGGCAACCATCTTTCGAGAAGG
Source organism: Spirochaetaceae bacterium (assembly GCA_003554375.1). Taxonomy (GTDB): domain Bacteria; phylum Spirochaetota; class Spirochaetia; order DSM-27196; family SKKC01; genus PWGF01. The sequence continues at coordinate 4,690 of PWGF01000365.1, read as the reverse complement.
GACCGCGCAGAAGATCTATCTTGCCGTGCTGTCGGGAGACCTCAGGACCCCACGCTACTGGCATGATCGCCTGGAGCGGGACGAGCAAAAACACCGAACGTTCAAGAGCCCAACCGGGGCGGAGGCTCGGCTCCGCGTCTTTCCGGTGCTATGGAACAATGCAGTTACCCTGGTGCTGTGCCAACTGGAGACGGGGCGCACGCACCAAATTCGTGCGCAAGCCGCCGCGCACGGACATCCCCTGGTGGGTGACCGAAAGTACGGAGGCGGCGCGGGTGAGTACGTCTTGCACGCGCCGGCATTTATCCTCCCGGAGTATGATCCTCTTCTCGGTTTCCGTTGCGTATTCGCAGAACCGCCGGAACGTACCCGACGCCGCCTCGACGAGCTTTTCTCGAACATTTCCATGGAGGCTATCCGAGAATCGGTAGAACAACTGGCCACCGAGCAACCGGAGCCGATATTGACGAGGTAGAAAGGTTTCCCGAGAAGCGAGCGGGACTTCGGCTAAGAAACGTAGCGGCGATAGGAAAGGGTCTGAACCGTCGCCGGCGCAGCGGTGCCGCCGGCAGCAAAGGGTGGGTGCGGCCGACGACGCAGCCGTGGCGGCAGCGACTCTTGCGCCGGTTGAAGGATGTGCCTCTCGATGGGAGGCCCCGGACGGCGATTGTGACGAGTAGCTCGCGGCATCACCTTCCCGATTCGTCGCGGTCCGGCGCCTGTCGATGTACGACCAGCGGTGCGCCATGGTAGCGGGGTTATGATGCGACTATTCCGAAATCTACAGTTCTTCTTCCGCGGGATTCGAGTCTTCGCGCTTGTGGGGAAAAGCGGCACCGGCAAGAGTTTCCGTGCGAGACTCGTCGCGGAGAAACACAACATCGACCTCATGATCGACGACGGGCTGCTTATCCGCGGCCAGCAGATCCTGGCAGGACGTTCGGCCAAACGCGAGCCTGCCTATCTCAAGGCCGTGAAAACCGCCCTGTTCACCGATAAGGAGCACCGAAAGCAGATCGTCAAAGCACTTGAGCGCGAGTCGTTCAAGCGGATTCTCATAATCGGGACCTCCGAGCGAATGGTGAACAAGATCACCAAGAACTTGGGGCTTCCACCCCCCACGAAAGTGATCAGCATAGAGGACGTTGCCACGGCCGACGAAATCGCAACCGCGATCCACATGCGCCGCTCGCAAGGACGACACGTGATCCCGGTTCCGGCAATCGAAGTCAAGCGAAACTACTCCGGCATCGTCGCCGAGTCGTTGAAGGTATTCCTTCGCAGACCCTTTCGCCTCTTCAACAGGCAGAGAGTCTATGAGAAGTCCGTTGTTCGTCCCGAATTCGGAAGACGAGGCCAGGTTGCAATCTCCGAGGCAGCGTTGAGCCAGATGATACTCCACTGTGTGCAGGAGTTCGGCATAAGCGCCGAAGTCAAGAAGCTCCAGGTGAGGACCGAGCCCGCCGGGTACCGTATCACCGTCGTGCTGGATCTTCCGTACGGGATCGATATGGCGCATATGGTACACCAGCTCCAATCCTACATTGTGGATCATATCGAGCGATACACTGGGGTCATGATCGACGAGCTCAATGTCGTCGTAGACAGCGTGAGCCCTCGCCGCAAAGGCCACGATGAGCAGAAGGAACGCCACCGCCGTAAACGGTCACAAAGCGCCACCCCCGACGCCCAAGAGGCGGCTCACGGCAACCGCAACGCGAGCCGGACCGGCGAGCCCGACGGGGAGACCGAAGCGAGCCTCCACCATACCGGATCCGATCAGTCCCAGCACTCGTCAGCGAGAAAGGGACAGCGCTCACGCAAGCAACCGCCGCTATCAGGAGTCGAAGTGTCTCCTCGACCGGAATCGGGCTCGCCGGTCGAAGACTCGCGCACCGAGGGAAGAGCGCCGGCCGGTAGCGCGGAGCGCCCCGCTCGCAGGAGACGCGGTAGCCGCCATCGCCCTTCCACGCCGCTCGACGACGATCAGACGCCGGTTCAGAGGTAAGCGCCACATCGCCGGCGTACGCAAGAACGCTCCCGCTTCCCGAGCGCCATCGCGATTTGACACCGGGCAAGGGGCACAATAGACTCAAGAAGGAGGCTATCAGATGAAGCAAGCGATGTTTGCCGCGGTTCTGGTTGCCGGTGCCCTCCTTTTCACTACCCCGGCAGCCGCGGACGACGGAGAAGCTGAGAGTGATCTCTATCGTGTCCGTTCGGAGCTCGGTACGGACCACGCCCGGCAATTCGCCGAGAAACTTCAGGCATACGCAGAGCACTTCAATTCGTACTTACGTTTCGAGATGGACCAGCTACCGGCTCTTCTACGGGTACGGATCTTCGCAACGGAGGACGAGTTCCGCTCGTATGTCGAACGGCATGTTGACGAATCTCGCAACGAGTTCGTTTACCTCCACTATGAGAACGTTGCCCAGAGAGAGCTGGTAGGGTTCGATATGAAGGATCGCGACCAGTACCACGCCTCGCTTGCTCATCAAGCATTCGTCCAGTACTTGAGGGCATTTGTTCCCCACCCACCGCTCTGGTTGCGCGAGGGCTTCGCGGTTTACTTCGAGACGCTCCGGTATGACATTGAGCAAGGTTCCGTATACCATCCGGAGAATCTGGCCTGGCTGGAAGAGGTCCAACGGATGGTCCGCGGGGAGGCGGCACCGGAGCCGATGCCCGCGGAGGAGCTGCTCATGGCACAGCCTGAGGAGGCTCGCGAACAGATCGACGCGTTCTACCCGCAAGCGTGGGCTGCTGTGAGCTTCCTGTTGAACAGCGAGGAACGACGGTACAACCGCATGATCTGGGATGCAATAAGCGCGCTGCAACCGGAGGCCGATCTCTCGGAGAATAGCAGGCAAGTCTATGACCGTGCGATCCGTTGGATAGACGAGCAGCAACTGTTCACGTCCTTCGTCAATTACATCGAATCCCGACGCAGCTTCCGCACCCTGGTGGAAACGGGTGCGAAGGATTATGAAGCCGGCGATTTGGATCAGGCACGTCAGGCGTTCAAGGAAGCTACTGAAATTCGCCCGCGGGAGCACATACCACACTACTACCTCGGGCTCATCGCTTACGCTCAGGAAGAATATGAAGAGGCCGACGGACACTATCTAACGGCGCTGGAACAGGGAGCACCGGAGGCACTCACGCTGTACGCGCGCGGAGTGAACGCCTACGCTGCCGACCAGCCGACGGAAGCTAGAGAGTTCCTCCAGCTTGCCGCGGAACAGGAGCCGGAGCGTTTCGGTGACCCCGCGGAAGAGATACTGAGACGCCTTGAAGGCTGAATTGTGCTCCGTACCGCGTCCCCGTTATAGTTAGGCCATGAAGCGCAAGAATCACGGGCCCGACGGTCCTCCACCCGGAAGCGGCGCTTCCGCAAGCGGTCCCGAAGCCTCAAACGACCGCCGGAGCGGCGGAGACGACAGAAGAAGTGACACAACGAATCACGCTGTAGCCGGAGACCGCGCGCCGGTCACGAGTCCCGCGACCGATACGCAGTCGTTTTGTTTCGGTGAGAACACGACCACCGTACGCTATTTCTCCGATCCCCACACGGCAGTCTCCCCCGCGGACTCGGCGGGAAGAGGCCTGACGCTATGCGACCGGAACGTTCAGCATCTGGTGCCGGAGGATACCGAACCGCTCATTCTTCCGGGCGGTGAGCCGGCGAAACGGTGGGCTGTTGTGGAGCAGATGCTGTCTGAAGCGCTGGACCGAGGGCTGACGCGTGCATCGCACTTCACCGTCGTTGGAGGCGGAGCATTGTGCGACGCGGCCGCCTTCGCCGCAAGCATCTACATGCGAGGAGTCGCCGTGGAGCTCGTGCCGACCACCCTCCTGGCGATGGTAGACGCATCTCTCGGGGGAAAGACGGGCATAAACTTCCGGAACCTCAAGAATCTTATCGGAACCTTCCATGCCGCACGAGAAATCCGGATCTGCCCGGCCACTTTGGAGTCGCTCTCAGACCGGGAGTATTTCAGCGGCCTTGCGGAAGTGATCAAGGCTGCAGCACTGGGCGATGCGACCCTCCTCGACCTCCTCGACAGTGATGGAGAAGCCGTCCGTGCCCGTGATCGTGAAACCGTACGAGAGATGGTGCACCGCTCGATCGCCGTCAAGGCCGGCGTTGTAGAGGCGGACTTCCGCGAGTCCGGCCGGCGCGCGGTGTTGAACCTCGGTCATACCTTCGCGCATGCGCTCGAAAGCAGTGTCGGTTTAGGGAGTTGGACACACGGAGCGGCTGTTGCATGGGGTATCGAGCGGGCACTCGCGCTCGGCCTTCATCTCGGCACTACTGACCCGGATTACGCGGCTCGTCTGGCGGGCATTCTGAAGCGGTACGGCTATGCGCGAGGGCCGTTGGCGGAAGTTGAACCGATCGACCTCGTTACCGCCATGCGCCACGACAAGAAGAGTGGCGAAGACTCGCTCTACTTCGTTATCCAGTCCGGACCGTGCAATACGGCGGTTCTCCCGGTGAGCGACGCAGACGTCTACGTCGCTCTGGCCGCTCCCGCCGTTCCCGCGACATAACCCGGGTCCCAGCCGGCTTCTCAGATCATCGATCCGGCTCCCGGTCGACTCGCCCTGCCGTCTGGTCGAGTCCGCCCGGCTTGTCGGCCCGATGACCCGGGTCCCAGCCGGTTCGTCGGGCCGCTGACCCGAG
>PWGF01000046.1 GCA_003554375.1 Spirochaetaceae bacterium | reverse complement strand
GCCGGGCCGGCCGCCGGCGCCCGCCGTGCCGCGGGTGCCGCCGATACCGCGGGGAGCGCCGGTGCCGGCGATACCTCCGGTGCCGGCGGGGCCGTCCGTTCCGGCGGCGGGGCCGCCCCTGCCACCCGCGCCGGCGGGGTTGGCCGCGGGAAGCAGACTACGTATACAGTCGCCGCGGTGCAGTTACAGGCACAGCTTTTCCGGGATCCGACCAAATACGCAGCCGAGATGCATCGCTTCGTCTATGCGGCCCAGGCACGGGGAGCTCGCCTCATCGTCTTCCCTGAGAACAACAACCTTCAGCTTCTCGGCATGCTTCCGGGAATCGAGAAGATGGCGGAACGGGCTGCCGAGAACTCCGGTCCGGCTGCCGACAGCGGACCCGGGGCCAACACGCAAGGCGCTGGAGTGGAAACGGCGGAGCGCGCTGAGCGCTCCGCTGCGAGTGAAGAGCCGGGCGGCGCCCGTTATGCCGGCGGCCCCTCCGGGGACGCCGGTTCCCCGGAACCCACAGTAGCCGATGTCATCCGATACGTCGGGCCGGTAACCCGGAGGATCGTCGCACGCACCTTCTCCTGGCTGGCCAAACGCTATCGCTGCTACATCATGGCCGGGAGCTTTCTCCTGCCCACCGTCGAGGGCGTGGTCAACCGAGCTCTCCTTTTCGGGCCCGGAGGCGAGCTGATCGCCTGTCATGACAAAACTCACCTGATGCCGGTCGAGGCGTCATGGGGTATTCGCCGGGGCACCGGCTTCGACGTGGTAGCCACGGAGCTCGGTGCCGTCGCCCTCCCGGTCTGTATGGACGCCACCTACTTCGAATCCTTCCGAATCGTCGAGCTCCTTGGCGCACGCATTGTGATGTTGCCAATCGCAAACCCCGAACCGTACAACTATTGGACTGCGCTCCGCGGAATACAGCTGCGGGTTCAAGAGAGCCCGGTCTACGGGATCAAGAGCGCGCTCGTCGGAGATCTCCTAGGGTTCCGGTTCACCGGGAGGGCCGGCATCTTCGCCCCGCTCGAGCTCACCCCCCGAAACACGGAAGCGCTGGTCGAGCTGGAACACGCCGAGCGTGAAGGGATCGCGTATGCCGAGCTCAATATGAATGCGCTGGAGGAGCTCAGGGCCGGCCACCCGCGCCTCGACTTCAACCGGCAGCTCTACGCGCGCTACTTCCCCGAAGCCTACCACAGGCGCCCGTGAGCCACGAGCGGCAACGGGAAGGAGCCCGTCTCTTCCCGTCAGGGCAAACGCAGTCTGGACCCGTACGGTTCGCCGGCGGCGGCGGGAAGCCGCTGAAGCGAATGCTCACCCGTTTGACGATGCCACTACGGGCCCCGGCCGGCGTCCAACGCCGGTCGGTCACCCCCCGCGCTTCCAGGCAGGGGGCCCAACGGCGTTTGTCCCGGCGTTCGGGCGTAGACGATACCACGCACGATAGAAAAACTCATGTTATCGTAGGGTGGCGAGCTTGGCGCCGGGGTTCTCGGGGCGCCCGCACACAACCGGGGGCGCCCGCGAGGTAAGGAGGTGAAGCGTGAGAGTACTCGTTCTCGGCGGTGCGGGAGATATGGGCTCAGAAACAGTTCGAGATCTGGCCGGTTCGCCAAAAGTCGAAAGCATCACGATCGGAGACCTCAACGTTCAAGCGGCCCGCAAGCTTGCCGTCTCGCTCAAGAGTGACAAGATCTATGTGCAGAGAGTCGACGCCACATCCCAGCGTAGCCTCATCGCCGCCATGAAAAACCACGACGTTGTGGCGGGAGCTCTCGGCCCGTTCTACCGATTCGAGCGGCCGATCGCCCAGGCTGCTCTGGCAGCGGAGGTCGATTACGTCAGCATCTGTGACGACCACGACGCTGTCGCTGCCGTACTGAAGCTGCACGAACAAGCGCGCCGGAACGGGCGAAGGATCCTCACTGGAATGGGGTGGACTCCCGGGCTGACCAACCTCGTGGCTCGAGCCGGCTACGAGGCGCTCGACCACGTCGACGCCATTCGGATCTACTGGGCCGGGAGCGCCGGGGATGCCACCGGACTGGCAGTCCTGCTCCACACGATGCACATCTTCAGCGGCCGGGTCGTCTCATTCCAAGACGGCCGTCACGTGGAGATCAAGGCGGGCACCGGCCGCGAACGCGTCATGTTTCCGCCGCCACTCGGACTGGTTCATACGTTTCACCTGGGACATCCGGAGCCGGTAACCATCCCACACAACCTTCCCGGTCCGCGGGACGTCCTTCTGAAAGGCGGGCTCGCCGAGCGCTACCTCAACACGCTTTCGCGTCTCATGAGCGCCGCTCGGCTCACCGCCACCCCCGGCCGCAAGCAACGCCTTGGACAGGTCATGAAGCGTCTCTTGCCTCTCTTCCCCATCCGGAAGGAACGGGCGTACTCCGGAATCCGCGTCGACGTGCTCGGCTCCGATGCGCACGGGCGCGCTCGGCTTACTTACGCTGCCGTGGACAACATGCGGCGTCTCACCGGTATCCCGCTCAGCATCGGGGCCCAGCTTCTTGGCGAGGGTAGAATCGAAGCCACCGGAGTCTTTGGTCCGGAAGCCGCCGGAGCGGTCTCCCCCGCGGTGTTCTTCAGTGAGCTTGCAGACCGTGGAATTGATATCAGCGCCCGGCGCCTCGTACGGTAGGGACGAGAAATACCACACGGTCTCTTGCTCTGCGGGCAAGTGGTTCTTCTTGGGCCTCAGACCCTAATTCTCTCCTCGTCGATCTCCTGACCCTTCTGAAACGCTACCACCTCCTTTTCCGGATAGCGCAGGAAGATCAGAAGCCCAACCAAGATGAAGAACCCTGCAACCGGCCCCGTGAGCTGAATCCCAAGCGGCTCCCCGAAGAACTGGAGTAACCCTCCGGAGACCAACGTCGATATCCCCAGATTCACCTTGAGCAGAAGCCCTTGAGTGCCGAAGTACATCGCTTCCCGCCGCTCTCCCGAGAGCTTGACTTCCAAATCGGATACTGCGGCTACGATTGCATCCGGTACGATGAAGAGCCCGGCCAACGGGATGCCCGCAAGCCCCATCACCACGAGCGTGAACATGCTTGGCTCCAACCCCAGCACCGGTCGGCCCACGAAAAAAATAAGTGGCAAGAACACCGCAAAGAGCAGCAGCGAGAAGAGCATTCCCGCTTTCAGCCCGCGCTTCTTACTGAGGATATTGATCAGTGGGAAAGAAACCGCTGCGACTCCGAACGCCGCCGCCATGAATGTCGCGGTCTCCCCCTCCGGAAGCCCAAGAAGAACCGTAACGTACAGGGCGATATTGAGCACGATAATGTTGAATCCAAACCAGAAGGCGTTGTTCCCCGCCAGGTAGATCAAGAACGCGCGGTTTTTGAACGTCGTTCGGACCGCGGTAACGAGGCTCATCGTGGACGGCTTCGCAACCGCGTAGCGCCGCTCGCGAATGAGCGCCGGAAGGTAGAGGAAAACGAGACCGATCACCGCCATCGCTACGATCGCTCCGTGGAACCCGAACCGGTACATCGCTGCGCCGATTCCTACCATGCCGATCGCGTTTCCAACCAAGAAGAAGAGCGCCTTGAACGTGGAGAGATCAACCCGGTCGCGATTGGTCCGGGACAGCTCAGGCAGAAGCGCTAGATACGGATTCACGTACGCGGTGAAGAGAATGAAGTAGAACCCGAGCATGACCCCCAGATACACCCCATTCCATACGGAGATGTCCTCTACCGGCGGGAAGAAGAGCGCGATGAACACTCCCACGTAGAGCACACCGCTTAGCAGCAGAAACGGCATCCGTCGCCCTATCCTACTGTCCAGATTGTCCGAGAACCGCGCAATCACCGGATCCGCAACCGCATCCACGATCCGCCCGCCAAGCATGATTCCGCTAAACAGAAGCGGCGGCATCAGCGCCTCCACGCCTTCCGCCGGGCTCGTGATGTAGTAATAGTAGAGCCAGGTGATCATTACGCGGTCGATCAGCGACCACCCGCCCGCCCCCGTTCCGTAGATGAACTTCCCCCACCGAGGCAACTTCTGCGTCATTTACTTCCCCCACCGGGGCAACTTCTGCGTCATTTGCATGCTGCCTTTACTCAGAAAGCCAACGCCGCGTACCCGACCACGTCACGATGTGAAACGACGTCCCCGCTCGTAGCGTACTTGAGGAGCTCGCCGCGCCGCCCCTCGCATGCCACCATCATTGCAGCGACCGGCCCGTAGCCGCACATCGTTATTCCGTGCTGCTCGACCGCGCGAAACAGGCCTTCCGGATCGTTGCGCTCGATCGCATCTAGTGCGATACGATCCTGCCGCTCCGCCGTCGCCTTAGGCACATAGTGGGAGAAGTCGCTCGAGGCGATTACGACTACGTCCTTATCCTGAGCAGCCTCCCGAATGCTGCTCCCGAGCTGCTTGGCCACCTCCAGATTCTGCCGGCGGCAGCAGATCGGAACCATCTTGACCTCCCGCGAGTAGAGCCCGGCAAGGTACTGGACAAAGGGAAGCTGAACCTCGAGCGAGTGCTCCCTCCGATGAGCACGATCATCCCTCTCCACGATCTCCGCCGTCTCTTCGGCGCTCAGCAAGGCGCTTACGATCTCCTCATCGATCTCCACGGTCCCCAACGGCGTGTCAAACGGCTCGGTACCGAGCGCCACCCCGGCCCCGGCACCCCGATGGTTGGGTCCAACCACCACGACCGTCCCCGGAAGGCCGTCCTCTGCGAGCCTTTTGAACGCGTGGGCCGCAACCGGCCCGGAAAACGCATACCCGGCATGGGGACAAACCAATCCTCTCAGAGCTCGTTCGCTCCCCCCCTCTTCCGGGGGGGAGCCCGGTCCCAGGTCATGGGCAAAACACGCCTCCACGGCGTTGACCAGCTCATCCTGCGTATCCGGATAGAACAATCCCGCTACAGCCGGACTCCGTGCCATCTCAAGCCTCCCATCTAACGATCATACAAGCCGCTTCACCCCACGGCAAGCAGTTACGCCCGGAACCGTCTGCCGGTCGCCGACAAAGCAAACGCAGTCCGATCAGCACGGTTCCACGGCCCCGGCGAATGACCGCTGAAGCAAGCACTCGCCGCCCTTCGCCACACCACCACGGCCCCGGCAATCCCGAAGGCCGGCCGCTTGCCGCCGCCCAACTGAACGCGCCGGCCGGCTGCGATTGCCCTGCGGTTGCCGACAACAGAGGTAGGCGTATATCGGTCGCTCTTAGTATAATAAAGGTGCGAGAGGCGGGGCCGAATCATGCATCCGGGCCGGACCGCCGCGTTATAGAGATAGCCGGCTGACCCGGGCCGGCGTAGTCCCGGGCTACCGGCCAAACGGCGCGAGCTGTTTCCGTTCTGTGGAGATGGACTCGTGGAAACGCGCACAGTACGCTGTCTCTCCAGAGTTCCGCCGGCCCGGCCGGGCACGGTGGGCGTGTGCACGGGATGCCGTACTCTCCGGCAACGAAGGCGCAATCAAAGGCGCCCCGCGAGCATTCCGTTTGCCGGCGCGCCTTCTCCTCTCGTTGAGCCTCATATCGGCCGCGGCCCTGCTGGCCGTTCCTGTCGCTCGGGCTGAGCACACCGACGTGTACGCAACCCCTAGCCTCATCGATAATCCGGCGGACTACCTCCCTGCCGGGACCAGTTACGCCCGAGTCATCGAGCGGACCGAGACGTATGCCTCCCGCGAAGACGTACACCAGGAGAACCCAAGCGAGCGTCACGGCCATCCCGATGCAAATGTGTACGTGACCGTTCTCGAGCGTGACGTCATCGACGGTGAGCCGTACTATCGCGTATCGTGGAACTGGGGTGAGCCGGTCCGGTGGATAGCGAAGAGCGCCCTCAGCTTCGATCTCCCCCTTTCCCGGCTACGGGGGATCGAGCTCGCCCGATATCAGGACAAACACCTGGCGATGACGTACGTAGATAGCGCCCCGGTTCTCACCGCACCGGTAGGAATGGGTGAGGCGGAGCTCGTCGCTACCCTTGAGCGCTACCATTACATGACCGTTGAGCGAGAGACGCACGTGAGCCCGGTCGTCCTCAGCGAGGTCGATCTCTCGAAGAAGCAACTCGATCCTACCTGGCAGCTGATCGGAACCTGGTACAAGATCGGCCCGGAGCAGTGGCTGCACAGCGCATACGTGCGGAATCTCATCCCCAGCGACCGTCCGGAGCCCGTCGCCGAAGACGAACGGTGGATCGAGATCAGCCTCGACGAGCAGAGCCTCATCGCCCACGAAGGTGATACACCCGTCTTTGGCACCCTGACCTCCACCGGCCGCCGCGGACGTGAGACGGTAACCGGGCTCTTTCGCCCGTGGTATCAGTTGCGTTGGTCGCCACTTCGCGGGCGATCGTTCGGCCTTGCCTACGACCTGGCGGCGGTTCCCTACGTAGTGTATTTCGAAGAGGCCTACGCCTGGCACGGAACCTACTGGCACGACCGCTTCGGCACCCGGCAGAGCGCCGGATGCGTCAACTTGAGCCCGTTCGACGCTGAATGGCTCTTCGAGTGGGCTGAGCCTCCCCATCCCCCCGGTGAGCTAGCCCTCCGCCCGGATGACGACAATCCCGGTACATGGGTCTACGTGCACTGAACCGCCCGTACAGCCTGTCGAGCCGCCCCGTTCCGGTCCTTTCTTCTTGACCGTATTGTGTAGATGCAATTATCCTAATTCTTGACTAATACACTCTTCTTTAGGAGGTCTGAGATGACCAGTCGCACAGGGCCGGGAAGGCTCATCTTCGCCGGGTTGGCGCTTATCGCCGCCGTCGCGCTTGTCGCGGCGGGGGGGCAGGAACAAGTCGATGAGGACAAGCAGGTCGCCGACGGCGAGCCTGATGTGGTGCTCGAGCTAACGGCTGAAGGCCGCGAGTTCTACATCGCCGGAGAGGACGAGGAGAACCCCGACCTGACCGTCGCGCAGGGTGACGTCGTTCAAGTCAAGTTGGAGATAACCGGCGGATTCCACGACTGGGTCGTAGACGAGTTCGACGTCGCTACCGAGCAAATGAGTGCCGGCAACACCGATACCATTCAATTCGTAGCCGATGAGAGCGGTGAGTTCGAGTACTACTGCAGCGTGGGTACCCACCGGCAAGAAGGCATGTACGGCACGCTGATCGTCGAGTAACCCATACCCCCCCGCGATGAGGTCCGCCTCATCGCGGTCCCCTCCCCTTTGGCTTCCCGGCCCGCCTCCCGTACCTCGGAAGCCCGCCGTAACGGCCGGGCCCTGGACTCCTCCCCGCTCTCCCCCTCCCCGCTGTGCTCCGGGTTCGATTTGCGCTATGGTGTCCTTCTGAGATGAGCTTTGCCACTGCCGGATCGCACAGACCGCCCGCAAGAATCTACTACGGCTACGCCATCGTCGCAGCCGGTTTCGTGGTACAAGGGACTGTCATGGGGGCCTTCTTCACCTACGGGGTCTTCTTCGACGCCCTCTACGCGGAGTTCGGTTGGTCGCGTGCCGTTCTCTCGGGTGCCGCCTCTACCGCCAACCTCGTCATGGGCGCCGGCGCGTTTCTCTTCGGGGCGCTCACCGACCGCCTCGGCCCCCGCCGCATCATTACCGTCGCGGGGTTTGCCATTGCCGCCGGCTATCTCTTCATGTCGCGGATCCAGCTCCCCTGGCAGCTCTACGCGACCTATGCGCTCCTCGTGGGGATCGCGTTCGCCGCGCACGACGTCGTCACGCTCTCTACGGTCGCGCGCTGGTTCCATAACCGGCGCGGCCGCATGTCCGGGCTCGTAAAGGTCGGAACCGGCGTGGGACAGGTAATCGGGCCGCCCGCCGCCGCGCTCCTCATCGCCGGCTTCGGCTGGCGATCCGCCTACCTTTGGATCGCAGCTGTCGCCGGCCCGCTCGTACTCCTCGCCGGACAATTCATGCGACGCAGCCCGGACTCCGGGGACTCCCGGGGCCCCGCGGCCCCGGCTGCTCCGGACTCCGAGCAGGACGATCCCGGAGAACCAACCCCCGATCAAGACGCCTCACAAGCCGCGCCGGCGTACTCAGCGCACGCACACCCCGAGGATTCCAGCCGAGCTCGCGAGCTCATGCGCCGTCCGGCGTTCCGTCTCATGGGCCTCGCGCAGCTATCGCTCTTTTTCTCTGTCTTCACGGTCATCGTGCATGTGGTTCCCTACGCCACCGACCTCGGAATCAGCAGGGAGATCGCCTCCGGCGTCCTCTCCGTTATC
>PWGF01000081.1 GCA_003554375.1 Spirochaetaceae bacterium | reverse complement strand
TGAGATGTGCCAGCTGTGCACGCGAGATCTCGCCCGTGACTCGGCGGCCCCCGCCCGCTCTGGGGGCCCCGCCGGGCCTGCGCGACAGCGGCGCCGCGCGCCTACCAGTCTGTGTGCCGGTCCATGTGCCGCACCTCGGTACCCGCCAGCTTCTCGAAGAACTGGATCAACCCGCCGTGGTCATCGGCCCCCTTGTCCTCGGCCTTCAGCATCTGCATGTATTCGCAGACCTGTGACGTCAGCAACGTCGGCGAGCCCAGCTCGTGTCCGGTTTCCAGCGCATTCATCAGGTCCTTTATGTGGAGCTCGATGCGGAAGCCCGGCTTGAAGTCCCCGTCCAGGACCTTCGGCATCTTGGCGTCGAGCACCGTGCTCCCCGCCAGCCCACCGCGGATCGCCTCATAGACCTTCTGCGGGTCTACACCCGCCTTCCGGGCCAAGACCATCGCCTCCGACATACCGGCAATGTTGAGCGCTACGATCACCTGATTGGCAAGCTTCGTTGTATTCCCACTGCCCGGCTCACCGACCAGGACCACCGACGCCCCCATTTTACCCAGGATCCCTTCCACCGCCCGGAAGGCCTCCTCGTCGCCGCCCACCATAATAGCGAGCGTCCCGTCGATCGCCTTCGGCTCGCCCCCGCTGACCGGCGCATCAAGCAGGTAGACGTCGCGCTCGGCCGCGGTCTTCGCAAGCTCCCGCGACACCAGTGGGGCAATCGAGCTCATGTCTACCACAACCTGACCCGGCTTTGCCCCCGCAAGGACTCCGTCGTCGCCGAGCATCACCTCCTTCACCTCCGGCGAGTTCGGCAGCATCGTGATAACCATGTCCGTCTGCGCCGCGACCTCGCGCGCCGAGCCCGCCGACGCGGCCCCCGCCTCCTCCAGGGCGCCCACCGCGTCACGGTTGAGGTCGTTTACCACGAGCGTGTAACCCGCCTTGAGCAAGTTCTTCGCCATCGGCTTGCCCATGATTCCCAGGCCAATAAACCCAATCTTTCGTATGTCGGCTGTCGGCTTGTTTGGTGCCATTCCCGTTCGTACCTCCGTTACCAGTTTGTCGAGAAGCTCGTCGCGGATCGGCTCCGCGCCGCCGGCGCACGCCGCATCCATAGCGACCTCACGCCCCAAGCACCGCCATCGGCCACATCTCTCTCCGAGAGTGCCCGCGCCAATCCCCAACGCCGCTCTCTCGACTTTGCCCCCATGATACACCATCACACGCAACTCTTGTAGCGAGCACACCGCACACTCCTCGGCCGCTATTCCGACCCCGCAGCGCCCCGCGAGCTCCCCCGGCCGGCGTTCAGCCGGTGTTGATGCCGGGGCCCCGCCGCACCTACGTGCTGCCGCCGAATTCCGCGATGTGCCTTTCTGTGTGTGTGCGTGTGGAAGCTCCGGGCGCATTGCGCTCGGCCCGCTTCGCGGCCCGAGCGCAACCGCGCTACTCCGGGCTCCGGCTTTCGCCTCCGGTCCTGCCGCGGACCCCGCTCCGGTGCTCGGGCTTCTCGCCACCCTCCGGGCGCCGCCGGCAGAGCGCGGCAGGACGCGCTTCGCGCCCCTCCGTATCGCTTGCGCAAAGAGGGCCCCCAACGTTTTCTCTAGCCTCGCACGGCCGTCGATCCTTCGGTGCGGGAACCGACTCCCGCTTGTGCACCTCCGCGTCTCCACAGCCGGCTCGCCGAGCGGTCGCGGGAGCCCTGCGGCCTCGGTGACAGTCAAAGCGGAGCGTTCGATGAAACGCGTTTCTCGGATCGGTTTGGCGGGGGTAGCCCGTCTGCTCGTAGGTGCGGTGTCGGCCCCGCTCGGGCGGGGCAAAGGAGGGGAGGACCATCCCCTTCCATCGAGGCATCCCGGCGCGGAGCTCGTTCGCTCGGAAGTCAGGGAATATGATGAGTACGTTCTTCCCGCCGAACCGCTGGAGGACGAACAAGTCTGGGGACGCGTTGTATCCGGCGGAGCAGGCGAGCTACACGCTCATCACGGCGGACGTCGCCGAAGATACGCCGATGGAGGCGGGGATGATCACCGTGAGCGCCGACTACCTCGAGGACGAGATCGATCGGTTCCGTTTCGTCGCCATTTTCGACGCCCGTTTCGGTGCGGACTCCGCGGAGATCAAGGAGGAGTCGCGCGGCGCGCACCGGGATCGTCGACAGCGATACGTGGACCTCGGCATAACACCACTTGCTTGTCGTCCGTCCCCAGCCTTCAGGACCGAGCTCTCCGGGGCTTCGGTCCACCTGCGGTGAGGCGGGCTTGTCACTTCAGACAACGCTTCCCGCAAGCCGCCGATCAGAAGAAGCGGTAGCGCCTGCTCCACGTGCGGCGCTCACCCGGCTGGAGCCACAGCTCGATGAAGAACTCCGGGCTGATCACATGACGCATGCCCCAGAGGGCGAAGCGCGCGGGGCGGAAGAGCTCGGATCCCTCCACTCCGTGTCCGGAGGGCACGTGAAGGAGCCTCCACGCAGTCCTTTCCGATACGGGCGGGCGGTCGTGCAGAGCGTAGAAGCACTCATCCCCAACGTTCGGAACCCTGATTCGTCCCCCGGACACCTCGAACCGGCCGACCTCATGGGAGAGAGAAACGTCGAACGGGAGCTGGAGCTCGTAGTCCGGCCCGACCGGGTAATCACCGATCCGGAGGAAATTGTGGCCGTACTCGTCAGTATGGAGCGGCTGCCGGCCCCGGTTCTCAAGCAGCGTCTCCTGGGTCAGAGAGTCGTCCTGGAGAAAGAGCCGCCTCCGGAGCGACCACGCGTACTCCCCTCCCGGCTCCGTATCCTGCCGGAAGATTGCCTCTTGACCCGACACTTTCTCTACCGTGCTGTGAGCCGGGCGGCACGGGTAGTCACGCATGAAGTTGTACGGCTCCGGTGTATCTCGCTCCAAAAGCCCTACGCCCAGCTTGGGAAAACTCGTGCCGGGCTCGGCCGCTTCATATCCTACAGGGCGCATGAGCCCAAACTCCCACGTCAGCCCCACTCCTTCGGTTCCCGGCGCTCCCGGAGCGGCCTCCTGAGAGAGATACGTAAGGCCGCCCGCAGACCTTATCTGCGTGCAAATCCCGGTCCAGTCAAACCGCGTACGGCGGTAGACCTCGCCGGGCTCCGCGACGGATACCGACAGCCAATCATTCTCGAGAACAATCATGCCGGCCATCGTATCGCATCTGCAGCGCGGTGTGGACCAAGGGTCGGGTCGATCCGGTCCCGAACGCGCGCTGACGGCGTCAGCTGCGTAGCCGCTATAGCGGCCGCGTCAGTAGAGAAATCTGCAGGCGGCCCGGCGAGTCTCTCCACTCGTGAACTCCTCGTAGATCACGAACGTGGTAGAGTCCTCTTCCACGAAGTCGAAAGGCAGGACGTTCAATCCGCCGCTCTCCGTCCGGCCGAAGATCGCGGCGGTCATGTCGTGGCCAGTGGGGGTGTGAATGACCGCATACTCGCTGCTAATGCGACTCGTGCCGGGGTAGGCCGGCTCTTTGATCACTATAGCCCACTCGTGGTTCTGGCTGAGCTCTACCACGGTCAGGACGTATTCAAAGTCAGCATATCCCGGGACCCGCTCGCCGTACGCGGTCGTGAGGAGCAGGTGCCGGTTATCGTCGCTCACCGTTACGTCGTCAATTCTACCGTAGTCAGGCCAGATTTCGGCGATACACGTATCGTCCCACGTGGTCCCCGGATACACATCCGCGATCTGCAGGCGAACAATGTAGCGAAAGTGTAACGGTGCCCCCATGCTCGCGTCGACTCCGAGCTCTCTTGCCTGCGCGAAGCTCCAGCCGGTGACGACGTCCGATGCGCGGAAATCGTCCATTGCCTCCCGCGCCGAGCGGGAAGAAAGCGGCAGCTCGACCCTCTGCGCTTCCATCGTATCGGCAAGACGCACCGTCTGCGCCGGAGCAACAGGGAGCGCATCGTAAAAGGTCACCCATTCGGTGGCGAAGCCGCTGATGTTGACGGCGGTGTAGATCCGAACGTTCAGCTCTTTCACCCGGTTATTTCCGGCGAAGAGGTTGCGGTCTCTCGCGAACCCGTTGATGAAACCAAGGGCCTCGGGGTAGTGGGTAAGACCGAGGACGATGAACTCCCCGATTCCGGGCCCCGGAGCCCCTTCGACCCACGCCGTGGCCGGATCCCCGTCCAGGGCCTTTCCCGGATCGTAGCGCGACACTTCCCAGTAGTGGTCCGACTCCAGCACGGATGAAGCTCCCCACTCGGCAAGGGCAAACGCCCTGCCGGAGAGCGAAAACCGCATCCAGCCGTCCTCCAGCGGCTCCTCCACCGCCCGAAGCGGCGCCACAACCAGAGCAAGCAGAAGCACCGAGGGGAGCAGGGGAGCGGGGCGCCGGCGCCGTGGCCCGCTCGGCAAGGGACTCGGAGAGTTTGTCGTCATAGCTTCATTGTATCACGCTATCGCGCCTTGCGACGGTTCGTTCTGCTCGCCCCGGTATCCGGAGCGGGATCAACCGGCAGCTCCCGAGCGCGGCTCACCAGCGCAGGCGTATCGTGGCGGTGTAGTGTCAACGAGAGCACCCGGAACAGTGCCGCTCGGCCCCGGCATTGTGCGGTCTTTAAACGACTCGACACTAGGCATTGCCTCCCTGCAGGCGATACTGCTTCGGGCTGGTGTTGGTCTCGCGTTTGAACACGTGGTAGAAGTGGCTCAGATTGCGAAAGCCGCACTCGAGGGCGACATCGATGATGGGCTGGTCGGTGGTTGCCAACAGCTCGGCTGCCTTCGCACAGCGCAGCTCAGACAGATATTGAACGAAGGTCTTGCCGGTCTCCTGCTTGAACAGAGCGTGGAAGTGGCTGCGGCTGAGCCCGCAGGCGTTGAGGACGTCCTCGACGGAGATCGGGTTCATGTACTCCGTGTCCAGGTAGGAAACCGCGTCCTGGATGCGCGTGCTCGACAACGGCTTCAACCCTCTGATCGGAATCTTGAACTGTTTGTCGCGCATGACGGTAATCAGAAGCTCGACCAGCTTCAGTCGCAGCGCCCACGAATAGCCGCGATAGCGGTTCTGAAACTCCCAGAGCATCGCGTCGGCCAGCGTGTTCATGCGCTCGGTGCCGATCCGCGAGAGGGTGATGCTGTTCTGTTTCGGCGCGTGCAGCTTGATCAGGCCGAGCACATACAGCGCCTCCTTATCCATGTGGACCGAGGGTGAAAACAGATCCTCCGAGAACAACACCTGCACCACCGACAGCGGCTCCTCATCCGAAACGAGCTTCCCGCGTGGATTGAACATCAGGCTCCCGGCCTCTAGGCGCGTCGTTGTATCGCCGTTGACCAGCGCCCCGCTGCCGCGGCGGCAAAAGAGCAGCTCGTGGGTCGTGCGTTCAGCGGGAACGTGCTCCCAACCGGTCGTGCGCCTGCTGAAGTCGATGGTGCGGATGAAGAATAGCAGTTTCATGTTTCCGTAACGCTTTCAAGCACCGTAGCGCCTTGATGCGACGCGGTGCAAGGCTCATAACCAACGTCGTCAGACAATCGCACAAAAGAAACCGACTTTTGCGAAGGACACGACGGTGTCGCAATAGATACGATCGAAGTAGAACGCCGTCGTCCGGAGGCCCGACATGGGCCCGTCCGCGGCGTAATACTCGTGATCGCACAACACGAAAGGCAGTAGAGGACGAAGAACATGGGAGAACGCCGTGTCGTGATTACCGGTATGGGTACGGTCAACCCGCTCGGAAACTCGGTCAAGCAGAGCTGGGAGACGGTATTGTCAGGGCGTTCGGGCCTGCGGCGCATCGAGCGCTTCGATGCTTCGCATTTGCCCTGTCAGATCGCAGGCGAGGTAAGAGAGTTCGACTACACCAACTGTTTTGACGGCGACCTGCGTAAGAAGGCCAAGCGGATGGACGCCTTCTGTCATTATGCGGCTGCGGCGATGAAGGAAGCCGCAACCCAAGCCGGGCTTGCCGGCCTTCCTGATCCACGACGGGTCGGTATCTCGTTGGGCAGCGGCATCGGGGGGCTCTCGGTACAGCACAGCAACAGTGTAGGGCTCGTCGAGAAGGGCCGGCGCGGGGTGAGCCCGTTCTACATCCCGATGTCGATCGGGAACATGGCTGCCGGCGTGCTCAGCATGATCTACGGGCTGCGTGGGCCGAACGTGAGTCTGCAGACCGCCTGCGCAACCTCGAACCATGCCGTCGCGATGGCCCAGATGATGATCCGGCAGAATATGGCCGACGTCATGGTGGCCGGCGGCACCGAAGGCGCGCTCAATGAGCTAGCGATCACCGCCTTCGCGAATATGCAGGCGCTGTCCACGCGCAACGATTCGCCCGAAACCGCTTCGCGTCCGTATGACCGTGACCGCGACGGCTTCGTACTGAGTGAGGGGGCCGGTATCCTGATTCTCGAGGAATACGAGCATGCCCGCCGGCGTGGCGCGGAGATTTTCGCTGAGGTGCTCGCTTGCGGCATGTCGGGCGACGCGTATGACTTCGTAGCCCCGGATCCGGAAGGGCGCGGCGCAGCCTACGCCATGCGGATGGCCCTCGACCAAGCACAACTCAACCCGGAGGAGATCGGCTACATAAACACCCACGGAACGTCCACACCGGTTGGAGATCTCGCCGAGGCCAAAGGTATCCACGAGCTGATTAACGGCAGCAGCGGCCGAACATACGTAGGCTCCACCAAGTCATACCACGGTCATGTGCTCGGAGCCACGGCTGCGATCGAGGCGATTATCACCGTGCAGGCACTCAGGACCGGGATCGTTCCCGCGAACATCAATCTCGTCAATCCCGATCCCGGCCTGCCGCCGATTCAGCTGCCGACCGAAACCGTCGAGCAGCCGATCCGCAACGCGCTATCGAACTCGTTCGGCTTCGGTGGGCACAACTCCAGTCTGGTGCTCGGCGCGGTGTAGAATCGGAGCGAGATGCCGTGCGCGGGTAAGGCGGGCGGAGATGCGCTTGTCCTCGTCCACCGGCGGCCCCCAAATGCGTTTGCCCTGCACGGAGGCGCCCGTTGCTTGTCTTTCCCCTCTCGACGCAGTACAATGCAACGGAAGGGGACGCAATGTCGGCCGAAGCGCGACAGAGAATCAAGCTCACCTACGATGACTACGTGCATTTCCCCGATGACGGCAATCGCCACGAGATTATCGACGGGGAGCACTACATGTCGCCTTCGCCTTCCACGGGCCACCAGGATGCCTCACGCCATATCCAGTTTCAGCTCTACGTTGCCATCGAGAAAGAGGGCCTCGGTCGAGTGTACAATGCGCCCACGGACCTCCAGCTTTCGGACACCGACGTCGTCCAGCCGGACCTTATGGTTATTCTGGCCGAGCACCGGCACTACGTCTCTCCCTCCCGCATTCTGGGCCCGCCCGATCTCGTCGTGGAGATCCTCTCGCCGGCAACCGCGGATCGCGACGTCACCCTCAAGCGCAAGCTCTACGAGCAGCGCGGGGTGCCCGAGTACTGGGTCGTGGACCTCGACGCGCACGCCGTCATGCGGGACCGTGCCGACGCCTCCGGCCGCTACCGCCGGCCCGAGCGCGCAACCGGAGAGATCGTCTACGCCGTCCCCCCGCGCGAGAGCCGGACGCGTCCCGTCGAAGCCCGCGTCGACCTGCGTCTCATCTGGTGACCCTCGCAGCCGCCGGCGTCGTATCGGCCACGCTATAGCGTTATCCATCCGCAACGATAGAGTGACTTTGGCGCCGCGGCTCGACTATGATCAGGGAAGGGCATTCCCTACGGACCCGTTGCGCGCCGGCTGCGTGCATGGACCCATACGTCCTCAACGAGTACGCCATATGTATGGAAACACCCGTCGATATTCCTAACGGTCTCCTCCGGGCCATACAGAGAGCCTCAGGAACCCGTACAAAGGAAGATGCAATTACGGTTGCCGTGCGGGAGTACCTGAGAGTGCGACAGTCGGTGGAGCTGACCAAGTTACTCGGGACACTCGAGGAGTTCATGGACCAGGCTAAGCTCCATGCCCAGAGGAATCAGGGGTGATACTCATCGACACTTCCGCCTGGATCGAGGCGCTTCGCACTGACGGGGAGAGCGGAGTCCGCTCCCGCCGGAGTCCACCGCCTTGGCCTGTTGGAAGTAGATCGCCGTTTCCGGCCGATCCCCAATTGGAGCTTGTCGATCCGCCCCCGCGGAGGAGGTGCAGAGCTTCCGGGCGCATTGCGCTCGGCCCGCCG
>PWGF01000436.1 GCA_003554375.1 Spirochaetaceae bacterium | reverse complement strand
TCGGCTTGAGCATACGGATCCCGCCCGTCATCTTCCCGGATCCAGAGCATGAGGCGCTCGAGATCCTGAGGACGGTATTTGATCCGGTCGAGCAGACGGTACGCATCAGGCAGCTCATCGGCGAGGCCCTCGCGCACCATCGTGTGGATCGATTCGTCTCCGCCGAACACCTCGAGCGGATCGTCCAGAAACCGAAGATTGTAGCGCTCGAACGCCCAGTGCGGCGTCCATCCGGTGAGAACGACCCATCGCCTGGCCCGCAAGGCGCGGTCCAGCTCTTGGAGCATCCGCTCTTCGTCGGACTCCACGATCCGGTACTCGTCACCGAGTTCGTACGCGTCGAGTGCGGCGTGAGCGCGTTGGACCACCCCGGCGCCCGACTCGATTCCGATCACACGGCCTCCAAACCGGTCCACATCATCGGCAAGCTCGGGGATCAACGTTGTGGTCACGAACGGCGTGCCGGTCCGTCCTCGCTCATCCGTTCGGAAGCTCGGAAAAGCCGCAGGGACGACGAGCCCGATCTTGGCGCCTTCGAGGTTCGGCCCAAGGTCTTCCACCCGGTCGCCGTACCGTCGGTAATACCGCCGGTGTGTTACCGGGAGCCACGCCCCCACCAGCGCATCCGCCTCTCCATCGGCAACGCGACGCCACATCTCCTCGACTTCAACCGCCTCCAGCCGGACCTGGTACCCGAGCCGCTCGCGCAAAACCGCCTCGAAAAGGCGGGCGCTCGCAATCTCCGACGACCACTCGGGATACACAATCGTCACGGTCTGCCGGGATCGCTCCGCCCGGCGCGCGACAATCTCTTCATCGGGTTCCTCGGCGGCGCAGGCGGCGAGCACCATGCTTGCCACGCCGACGAGACAGCCAAGGACAAGGAACCGGAGAAACGGCCTGGTTGCCGAACCCGTGACCGTTGCCGGATCCGCAGCCAACGCCGCTCGAACTCGACCAAAACTCCTCATGATCGATCGCCTCCCCCCTCGTCATGCCGGCCTTCACCGGCACGCCGGCCTTCGGAAGCGCGCCGGCCGCCAAAGGCGCGGCGGATACGCGCCCCAAGCCCTTTCTCGCCTCCGGACTCCGGTCCCGGGCCGGCATCCGGTCTTGCTCCTCGAGCCGGCGCGCGACGCCGCCGCGCCTTGCCCGTTTGCCGCGTCAAAATCATGTGACCATGCACCACATCGGGCTGAGGTCGGCTGGGGACGGTCCGGGTCAACCGCCCGTGCAAATACGGCGGCATCGAGAAGCCGGGGGCCTCCCGGTACTGCGCCAACCCCCGGAACAAGCTGTACACCATGAACAGAAGGACCAGCGCAAAGGGCAGGCCGGTGGTGATGGCCGCCGTCTGGAGCGCCACCAACCCGCCGCCGACAAGCAACGCGGCGGCCACCGCACCTTCGGTGATCGCCCAGAAGAGGCGCTGCAGCACCGGAGGATCCGGGTTCCCTCCGGCGGTTATGATGTCGATTACCATGGAGCCCGAGTCCGACGAAGTCACAAAGAACATGACGATCACGACCACCGTAAGAAGCGAGGTGACGAAATCCAACGGGAAATGCTCGAGGAGGACGAACAGGGCCACCGGAATATTGTCCTGTACCACTCGCGCGATCCCTCCCGCGCCGAAGAGCTCCACGTGGAGCGCGCTGTTCCCGAAGATCGTAAACCAGAGAAACGTGATCAGAGTGGGCACTAAGAGGACGCCCAAGGTGAACTGACGTATCGTCCGCCCGTACGATACCCGGGCAATGAACATGCCTACAAAGGGCGACCAGGCGATCCACCAGCCCCAGTAGAAGACCGTCCACCCTTCCTGCCAAGTGGTTGCTTCATACGTCTCATTCCAGGTGGCAAGCTGTGGCAGGTACTGGATATAGTGGCCGAGGTTCTCACCGAAAGCATTCAAAATGAAGATCGTCGGCCCGACGATCAGCACGAAGAGACAGAGCAACGCTGCGAACACCAGGTTGATCTCCGAGAGCCGGCGGATCCCGGCGCTCAGGCCCATGACCACCGACCACGTGGCGAGCCCGGTGATACCGGCGATCAGGACCAGCTGCACCATCGGGCTCTGCTCGAGCCCGAACAGGTGGTTGAGCCCTGCGTTGACCTGCTGTACGCCGAGTCCGAGCGAAGTGGCCACTCCGAAAAGCGTAGCCACGGTAGCGAGAATGTCGATCAGGTTGCCGATCGCTCCGTGGATCCGCTCGCCCAGCACCGGGTAGAAGACCGACCGGATCGAGAGCGGCAGCCCCTTGTTGAATGAGAAAAACGCAAGCGCGAGCCCGACCATAGCGTAGATGGCCCACGGATGGAGCCCCCAGTGGAGAAAGGTAAGGTCCATCGCGCGCCGCGCAGCCTCCGCGGTACCGGGCTCCGCCACGGGAGAAGAGATATAGTGGAACATCGGCTCCGCTACGCTGTAGAAGAGAAGTCCGATCCCCATCCCCGCGCTGAAGAGCATCGCAAACCAACCAAGCGTGGAGAACTCCGGCTTGGCGTCCGATCCGCCGAGACGGATATCGCCGTGCCTCCCCACCATCACCACGACGATAAAAACGAGCACGACGTTCATCGTCATGACAAAGAACCATCCCGCTCCGGCGGCAACATTTGCTTGGAGCGAGGCGAAGATCTCATCCACGTGGGCGTGGTAGACGATTGTGAGTATGACCGAGCCGAAGATCAGGAAGGCGGAGGTGAAGAACACCCACGGGTGAATGTCGACGGCGAACCAGCTCTCTTTGACTCTCGTGCCGCCGTCGTCAGCTCCCTCGTCCCCTTCCCCACCTGAGGCGCGCGGCGAACCGGAGCTTGGCTGATCTTGCGCCCCTTCCCGCGAACCGGCCGATCCGCGACCGCGGGCAGCACCGGACTCCTGTGTCCCCCCGTCCGATGCGACTGTGCCATCCTCGTTTCGTGGATCTTCGTCACCCAAGAGCCCCTCCTCGGAACGGTTTTCGCACGCGAAACGGATTACCCAAAACGATAGATTCGCAGCAGTGACGCTGTAGGTCAAGAAGACGGGCTAGACGCACTCCAAAGGCAGCTCAAAGTACCGCTTGGCATTGGTCCAGCAGATATCGCGGACGACGGCGCCCAGAAGCTCCTGATCATTGGGGATTTCTCCGCCTTCCGCCCAGGCGCCGAGCAGATCGCATAGAATGCGGCGGAAGTATTCATGGCGCGGGAAACTCAGGAAACTCCGGGAGTCGGTGAGCATTCCGACGAAGCGAGGGAGGAGGCTCATGTTGGCCAGTGTCGTAAGGTGCCGGAGAATGCCGTCCTTCTGGTCGTTGAACCACCACGCGGCGCCAAGCTGCATCTTGCCCGGAACGCTCCCGTCCTGGAAGCTCCCGACAATGGTCGCGAAGACCTCGTTATCCGACGGGTTCAGGTTATACACGATCGTCTTAGGAAGTGCATGCTCGCACTCCAGAGCATCCAAGTATGCAGTCAGGGTGCCGGCCTGGGGGATATCAGCGATGCTATCGTAACCGGTGTCCGCCCCCAACCGAGAGAACATGCGCGTGTTGTTGTTCCGTTGCGCACCAAGATGGAACTGACTCGCCCACCCGTGGGCGGCATAGCGCTTTCCGAGCTCAAAGAGGAGCGCGGCCGAAAACGCTTCCGCGTCGACAGGGTTCGGTCGCCTTCCGGCACGCGCGTCAGCCATGGCGGCGTCAGGTGAGCCGTCGGCTCTTACGTCCGGCATCCGGAGAATACCGTGGTCAGCGAGCACGCACCCGGCTTCCTTGAAGAACTCGATGCGCTTCTCGAGCGCCGCGACAAGGTCGGTGAAGGAGCTAATCTCGAGGTCGGCAGCCGCGGCAAGCCGATCGATATACGCGTTCCAGCTTTCCGGGTCGTGTGTACCCAACGCCCGATCCGGCCTGAACGCCGGGCGGACCATCACCTCGCACGTTGGGTCCTGAGCGATACGCTGGTGAGACTCCAGCGAGTCTACCGGATCGTCCGTGGTCCCTACGAACCGGACCTTCATCTTCCGCAGAATGCCCCGGGCCGAGAACTCCGGATCCGCCAGCTTTTCATTTGCCCGCTGCCACACCGATTCCGCCGTTGTCCCGTCAAGACATACGTCGTGGATTCCGAGCGGGCTCCGCAGCTCCAAATGGGTCCAGTGGTAGATAGGGTTGCCGACCGTTGCTGGAACTGTCTCGGCAAACGCCTGAAACTTCCGGCGGTCGTCTGCCGATCCGGTTATGAACTCCTCATCCACCCCATTCGTGCGCATTGCGCGCCACTTGTAGTGGTCCCCCTCCAGCCATATTCGCCCGATATTGGCAAACTGATGGTCATCGGCGATCTGCCAAGGTGGGAGGTGGCAGTGATAATCAATGATCGGAAGGTTCTCAGCATAGTCGAAGTAGAGTTTCTCCGCCGTCTTTGTCCGGAGCATGAAGCTCTCTGTCAAGAACGACCGCATCTGGTAGCCTCCTTTCGATACGGCGAGTTCGCGTTGTGCCAATCCCCCTGGCTTTGAACGCTCAGGGTTCCGGAATTTGGCGAAAACCAAAATAGATCGGTGCACCGGCACTGTCAACGCGGAAGGCTCTCGCGCGCAGACCCGGGCGGCCACACCCTTCGGTCTATCTCGGGTATACTTTCGCTCTACCCTGCGGCGCTACGCTGCAAGAGAGACGCTCAAGAAGAGCGTTCGTAAAAAGCGCCGGGAGAAAGCGCTCCGGCTCACGGAAACTACGGCGGGAACCCGATAACTATCGAAGTCGCCGGACCGTCTTCGCGCCGACTCGTCCCGGCTAACTGCTCCACGAACTCCCAAATCAGCCGCAAACCGAGCGTGGAATCGCCTTCCGCGGGGTACTCGTCAAACCGAACCGAGTCCGGAAGGCCGACGCCGTCGTCCTCATAGCGAAGCGTGACCCAGGAACTATTCCCGTGTTCCCCGCCATCGGCGGTGATCGACACCTGAATGGTCCCCCGGTCGCGACCGACAAAGCCGTGCTTACACGAGTTCACGATCAGCTCGTTTAGAATGAGCCCGAGGGGCGCAACAACCTGGCCTCGAACCACGATATCGGCAACATCTACGCTGGTTTCGATCGTCTTCGCCCCCCCGGCAAGCTCTGCTATCTCGGCAACCAGAGGAGGAACGAACTCGTTGAGCGGAAGCTCATCCGGGTACTCCAAACGATACAACCGGTCGTAGAGGATCATCATGCTCCGGATACGCCCGCCGGCCTCTTCCAGGGCTGAACGAGCGGGCTCGTCCTGCTCGGCAGCCTGCAAAGCAAGGAGTGCCCGCGTGAGCTCCATATTGTTCTTGACGCGGTGACGACTCTCTCTGAGGACCAGCTCCTTCTGCCTGAGCAGTGCGCTAATCCGCTCCTCCTTTCTCTTGCGTTCGGTAATGTCCTCGAGAACGCCGAGAAAGCCAATGAACTCTCCCGCATCATCGCGTATTGGCGAGGCCGAAAGAAGCATGTCCACGTTTTCGCCTCTCTTGGTAACGCGCACCACTTCTTTCCCATTGATCTGCTGCCCCCACCTCAACTGCACCAGCTCATCTCCGAACGCCTCGCTCTGGTCCTCCGGTATGATGGGAAGCGGATTCCCATACACCTCGTCAAAGCTCCAGCCGAACTTCTGCTCCGCCGCGTCGTTCCATGTGACGACGTTCCCTTCCAGATCGAAACTCGTAATAGGGAGCGGTGAAGATCGAAGGAGTGCGCGATAGAACGCTTCACTGCGCTCCAACCTTCGGCGGGTATGTACCTGCTCGGTTATGTCGATGGCGCTGACGTAGAGGCAGGCGTAGCGCTCCGGAGCCGCGCGCCCCGACTCTCCAGGCTCCCCGTGGCTCTGCGCCTCAGCCGTGTGCCCCTCCTCGAATACCGACCAACGAAGCTCGACGTTGAAGGGCTCGCCATTCAGCGCTCGCTGCTCAGTTCGCGCCGAAAAGTGCGTCCCGTCCGCCGCAATGGTTGCCAGCTCCTCGATGAACACCTCCCAAGAACCCTCAGTGAACACGTGAGGGAGCGCTTGGACGAGCGCGCTCTTGGATTCTGCACGATACAGCCGCAGCGTTGCCCGGTTGACGTCGACAATCCGGACCAGGGTCGCGAGCTCGTGTACGAGCCCCGGTCGCTTTTGGAGATACCCGCGAATGTCACTGCGTGCTTCCGGCAGAATTGCATTGAGCCGGCGTTTCACCTCCGAGAAGTCTTCCCGCCACAGGGCGACAGGCGAGCTCTCGAACAGCCGGCGATATTGATTCTCCTCAGTCAGACACTCCGGCGTACGGCGCCCGTCATCCCCCGTGGCCATACGGTTTTCCTTGCTGAGGTACTCCTCGCTATCTCCACCCTGGCTGCCGTCCGAGGAGTATCCTCGAGAAGTCTGTCGATTCCTATCTCCCATGGTCAGTCTCCGGCCCGCATATCGCCGGTTAACGTAGCCCAGACGAAAACCAGAACGCCCAACGTATGCCCGTCATACAACGAAAGCTCACGCAAACAGAGTACCATGGATTTTCCGGATCAGGCATCTCGATACGTAGCTTTTCACCGACACAAGGAATTGCAGAGCGGAACCTTCACGCCCCCTCGGTGAGAAAACGCGTCATATCCCGCCACCAACGGCCGGCCGGCGAATAGTCCATCGTGTTATGACCGGCGCCCTCCTGTACCCACAGGCGCTTTGTCGTTTCCACACTGTTGTACAGGCGGCGACCAAGCTCGGGTGGCACCACGTCGTCCTCGCCCGCGAGCAGCACACCAACACGTCCGTCGTACGAAGCTAACGCTTTCTCCGCATCGTAGCGATCTTGTAGCAGTGCGCGGACCAAGAATCGAGGGAACATGGATGCCCCGACGTCCTCCAGATTCGTAAACGGAGTTATGAGCAGTACGCCCGGAACCGCTTCCGCACGACTTGCTGCCACTTGGGCCGCCACGCCGCTTCCAAGCGACTCGCCGATCAGGAAAACCGGCCTGGTCGAATCCACCTCGAGGAGAAGATCGACGATCTCCTGGCCCGCCTGCACCAGCGTCTCCTGGCTCGGCCGGCCGGCGCGCGATCCATATCCGGGATAGTCGAGCAGATACACTTCCCACGCGGAACCGTCCTCGACCGCCGTAAGCCCGTCGACCAAGTAGCCGCGGTGGAGTGCATGACCACCGTTGCCATGGAAGATCACCACCCGATGGCGCGGCTCTTCCACCGCCGCGCCACGCCAGCCGATCCGGCTCTCTCCTTCATTCGGCCACGGCTCCAAACCGAGCTCGCGCGCCTTCTGAAGCATCTCCTGCTCGCCTTCCCGTACCGGATGGTAGACGAAGGTGTCCTGACAGCTTCCCAACATCATGGCAACCATAAGCCCAAGCAGAAGCGTTCCAAAACCCTGTTTCCCGCACATCGGATATTTGTCGCGCATTGGAGCGCTTCAATTGTGACACAGGCTCGAAGACAGAGCAACGCCGACGCAGCGGGTACCTCAGTGCAGCTCCGGGAAGCTCTGGCAAAGAGTACCGATGGCGGAGCTCTCAGCGGAGCAGGCAGTGCTATACAGAACTCGCAGCGCCAAGGCGACCAAGGAAGACCAGGAACAGAAGGCCGGCCCACAAAACGCCGTACCTGCGGTTTGCGCGTTTTCCAGCACCGACCCCGCCGTTCCTGGCACAGTCACCCCTTGATTCCGCTTCGGGCAACGCTGTGAACAAACCACCGCTGGAACACGATAAACAGAATCAGAAGCGGGAGCGTCATCATGAACGCGAATGCCATAACGTCCCCCCAGCTAATCGGCGGCTGATGGATTAGCACTGACAGTCCGAGCGGAAGGGGGCGCACGTCCGGTCCGGCGGTGACAAGCACCGGCCACAAAAGCTGCCCCCAGATGAACATATAGGACAGGATAGCTACAGTTGCATACGCCGGCTTGGAGATCGGCATGGCAATCTGAAAGAACGTCCTGACTGTGCCTGCACCGTCTACTCGCGCTGCATCCTCCAGATCTTTCGGTATTGGAAGGAAGAACGTATAGAACAGGTAGATGAATAATGGATTCGCAATGAACGGCAAGATCTGAACCGTGTACGTGTCCCGGAGCCCTACCTGCGACATGACCCACAGGAGCGGCACCGCCACCGACTCCAGCGGGATGATCGTGAGAGCTATGACGCCCAAGAGAACCACTCCGGAACCGCGAAACGGCAAACGCGACAAGCCG
>PWGF01000202.1 GCA_003554375.1 Spirochaetaceae bacterium | reverse complement strand
GCGCTGTTTATCCGGCTTTGAAGGTCCTGCACTTTTGCGGCTACGCGGTCGAGAATGCGCTCTTCTACGTGCGGCCGGGTAATGAGCTCTAGAAGCTCCTCTCGTGCGCTGTCCGAGGAGTGGTCGGAGGGGGAGACCGGGGCTTGTCCGCCTTCCCGGCCGGGGCCTGAGGTTTTCGCTTTTCCGTGGGTCGCACGCCGCACCGCGGCCGCGAAGCGCTCGGGGGCTGCCCGGTACTTCGCTTCGCTTACGTACAGCGCTCCGTAGTGGACGCGACGGGATACCGCTTGCAGCGCCGCCACGTCGTGCTCAACCGCCGACCCGTACTGGCGATCGTCACCGGAACGGCAGAGGTAGGGCAGAAGCTCCAGATACGCACGTCGCAGCTCCGGGGTCACGTTTACCCGGTCGTAGTCGTCGATGCTTAGCGGACTGTCCGGCAGCACCACTCGACGCCGCGCAGGCGGCAAGTTCTCCGTGAATGGGCGCTCCTCCGGAACGTGAAAGCGCCCGAACTCGGCGTCCATCCGCTCCTGGTAGAGAAGCCGCATATCCAGAAGCGAGCGTTCTCCGGCTCCCTCGAAACCGCTCGCTCCCGAACGGTATGCCGTCTCGTTCAGGGCGAACTGAGCGCGATCGATGAGCCGATGGATGATCGTCTCTTCGAGTCCTTCAAGCGTGGTTGCAATCAGATCCAGGTCAACCGTAACCATTCCTCAGCTCCGTGTTTGGTGGCGCCCGGGCGGGCTAGAGCGGCCTGCCGGTAGCGCCGGCGCCACGGGTGGCGCTTCCCCCCCCGCGTGGCGCTTCCCCCACCGGTGGCGCCACCGCCACGGTTGCCCCGTACCTCACCGCCACCGCCTCTCACTGCGCAACGCCCCCACCGCCGGCTGCCGCGGTGCGCTTTCACCGTCACCGCTCCCCGCCTCGAATATACACCACCCCGTCGAATGGGCGAAGCCGAAGCACCCCTTCGGCTTGATCCCACTGCGGCGGCTCATCGTAGACCGAGAGGAGCACTCGCCATCCGGCTTGTTCCAGGGCTGCCGGATCGTCCCCCGCGAACCCGAGAGGCGCGGGGGCTTCGCGCCGGCTCAGGTTACATACGACGAGCGCCTCGGATGCCGAGCCGGAAGCCTGCGGCTGGGACGAGTCTGCCGGCGTTGTTCGTTCCTCACCATCGCCGCCCTTCGCGGCGGCCGCGCCGTCGGGCGCTCCGGCCGTGACGCCCTCCGTTGCGGCTTGCCCGGCCGCTGCGCCGCCCGTACGTTCTGCGGGTTCGGCGCGCCGGACGTAGGCGTACACCTGCGGATCGTCCGGCAGGAGGAGCTCGAACTCACCCTCGGTGAAGACGGGGTGCTCGGCGCGCGCCGCGAAGAGCCGGCGGTAGAACGCCAGCACTCCGTCCGGACGAGCTTCCTCGTCGGCCACGTTGATCTCCCGGTAGCGCGGATTGAGCTCGATCCACGGCGTCCCTTCGGTGAACCCGGCTCCCGGCTCCGCGTTCCACTGCATCGGAGTGCGCGCGTTGTCTCGCGAGCGTTCCGCCAACCTGCGGAGGGCGTCGTCCTCGGAAAGCCCTGCTCTGAGGCACTCAGCGTACGCGTGGTGTGCCTCGATGTCTTGGTACTGCTCGCGCGAATCGAACCGGGCATTGACCATCCCGATCTCTTCACCCTGGTAGAGAAACGGCGTGCCCTGATGCAGGTAGATCGCCATGGCGATGGCGCAGGCGGACGCCCGCCTGTGGTCCGACGCTTCGCTTGTCTCCTCGCTGGAGCCGACAGCGCCGGCCGTATCGGCTGCCGCCGGTTTCCCAGCCGCGCCCGCCGCGTTGCCGCCAGCGCCCGCCTTGCCAGGCTCATTTCCTGCGCCAGCCCCTCCGCGTGCCGGCTCCGAACTCGAGGCCGGCGGCCGTGAGGCCGCGCCGCCCGCGCCCGCCTTACCGGCCTCATCTGGCGCGCCGCCCCTTTCGCGCACCGGCCCCGAACCCGAGACCGGCGCGTTTGGAGCTTCCGCGGCCGCGCCCGCCTTACCGGTCTCATCTGGCGCGCCGCCCGCTCCGCGTACCGTCCCGGAACCCCCGGCCGGCGCGTTCCAGCCCGCGCCCGCCGCGGTCCCGGCCGGGTCCCCCCGGTTGCCGGCCCCGCCCGCCGCGTTGCCGGCCGGGCCCCGCCGGTTGCCGCCCGCGCCCGCCGGCACCCCCTCGTCGCCCCAGCGACTCACGATGCGCGCCTGATCGTGGTTCCCGGTAAAGAGCGTGTTCCAGCCGTGCCCCGCAAGCCACCGCTGCCACCGCGACATCGCCTGCTTGAGCGCCGGAAGATCCAGCGGCCGGGGATCGTATTTGCCGTAATCGCCCTCGTCTGCCTTCATGTGCTCGAACTGGAAGATCATGTCGAGCTCCTCGCGCACCGGATCCACGTACAGGAGCGCTTCCTCCACCGAGGTTGCGTGCGCCTCTCCCACGCTCGCGGCACCCGCCGGCCGGAGCACCTCGCGGGCCATCTCCTTCAGGTAGAGGTGAGTCGCCGGCTGGTTCGCCCACAGCTCCGGGCATACCACAAACCGCTCGCCCCCGGGGTTCGGTGCATCCGGCAGTCCCACCGGCTTGCCGATAAAGTTAATGACATCCATGCGGAACCCGTCGGCGCCCCGTTCGAGCCAGAAGCGCATCATCCGGTAGACCTCGGCGCGCACCTCAGGGTTGTCCCAGTTGAGGTCCGGTTGCTTCCGCGAGAAGAGGTGCAGGTACCACTCGTCGGTCGGCTCGTTGTACTCCCACGCCGAGCCCCCGAACATCGAGCCCCAGTTGTTCGGCGGCTCCGTGTTCCCGTTGCGCCCTTCGCGAAAGATATAGAAGTCGTGGTACGGATCGTCGCGGCTCGAACGCGCCCTCCGGAACCACTCGTGCTCGTCCGAAGTATGGTTCACCACCAGATCCAGGAGCAACCGCATATCGCGTGCATCGAGCTCCGCGATCAGCCGGTCCATATCCTCCATCGTCCCGAACTCCGGCGCGATCGCGTAGTAGTCCGAGATGTCGTAGCCGTTGTCGTCGTTCGGTGAGGCGAACACCGGCGAGAGCCATATCGCTCCCGCCCCCACGCTCTTCACGTAATCCAGCTTCTCGATAATTCCCGGCAGATCGCCGATCCCGTCGCCGTTCGCATCGCGAAAGCTCCGCGGATAGATCTGATACACCGGCGTCGTTTTCCACCACGGTTGTTGTATCGCCACGTTCGCTACTCCTTGATGTCGCGTTGTCTCGTCGCTTGTCCGGTTTCCTGTCTCTCGCTTCCTTCCGAAGCGCCAAGCGCGTCGTTGTCCGTCTTTCGCATTCAGAGAAGAGTACGGGCGCATCCCCGCCGCGCCGGCCCCATCGGTGCGCGCCCGTGCTCGCCGGCGAAGCCGCTGAGCCCCGATCGCTTCCCGCCGTGCGTGTCGCTCCTGCACGCCGGGAGGCCGCGCACCCCTTCCGCCCGGCCTTACGGCACGCAGCCCGGCGGCCGCACCGCCCGGGTGCCGCGGCGGGGTCGAGCTCTGCGGGGCTGTCGGTCCCGCTCCGGAATCGAGCGGCGGGATCGGCCCGCCGGCCCGGTTCGCCGTTCATACCGCCTGCGCCGGGGCCCGCGGCTGCCTGCCGCCACAGCAGGTCCCGGGCCGCCCGCGCTTGCTGAGCTCGCTCCGCCCTGTCGGCCCCGAACGGTCCAGGCGGACACAGCCCGGGAGCCCGGGCCCGGCACCAACGGTCAAGCACGGCAGCCGCGCGCCGCGTGCGGCAGGCGCTCGCCTCCCCGGGTTGTCCCGGCGCTGCACAGCGCTGCAGGGGGTCGCCAACGCTCCCGCGCCCTTGGGCCCGGAGGACCGCAGGTGCTCGATTTCGGACCGGGACGCCTCGCTCCCGCGCCTCCCGTGCGCTCGGCGCTCCCGCTCGGCCCCCTCCGATCTCTTGCGCACAAAGAGGCCGGCCCCGGAAGCGCGTCCGAACCGCTACCGTATCGAAGATGGACCCGGTAGGGCAAATGCCCCAGGACCGCATGTTACCGGCCGGGAAGAGGACGAAGCGGAGCAGGAGAGCACGGCGTAGCCCGGAGGACGGCCATGCTCGGAGGAGGGCCATGCTCCGAGGACGGCCATGCTCGCCGGTGCGCTCCGAAGCGTGAAGGACGGGAGGGGCGCCCGCCGGGGCGTCCGGCTCCGGGGGACACCGCGAACTCCGGAAGTCCGGAAGCGGAGAGCCTCTCAGCCGGTGTGGCCGCTGGCGGCCGGACGGCCCGGCGCGGCGGTCCCGGTGCGCGCCGCGGTGCGCGGGGGCGGCAACGCCCGGCGAGAGGACGGCACGCTCGGCCGGGCTGGTTCGGCGCGCGGCGGGACGGAACCCCCGGACGGCCTGACCCCGGGACGAGCCGCGGGGCGATAGGAGGTGACGCGGCCTGCGTTCGGGGTGGACCGGGGCGGAGAGGTGCGGCTCGGCCCGGGGGCACGCCCGGATTCCGAAGGGCAATCCGGAGGGCGGATTGGGGCAGCGCCAACAACAATCCGTGCCTCACACCCTGGGGAGCAGGAGGGCTCTATTTCGACCGCCGCCCCCGGCGCCTGCGGAAGGTGGGGAACGCCCGGCCGACGCTGCGCATGCTCTCGATACGGCGCTTGGCCATACGGTCGGCTGCCTGATTGGGCGGGATCTCCTCCTCGCGCGCGATCCGGAGCGCGGTCCGGGTGTTGGTGTAGATGCTTTCGGCCAGCCGGAGCGCTCGCTCCTGGTTGTAGCCTTCCAGCTCCACCGAGACATTGATGAGCCCGCCGGCGTTGACCAGGTAGTCGGGCGCGTAGACGATTCCCCGGCCGGCGAGCTCGGCGCCCAGCTCGTCGTGATCCAGCTGATTGTTGGCGGAGCCGCAGACCACGCGCGCTTTGATCCGGCCGACGGTATCGTCGTTGACCGCCGAGCCCATCGCGCACGGGGCAAAGATATCGGCGTCCGCGTCAAAGATCGATTCGCTTTCGGCGATCTCGAGCTTGGGGATCTCCCGGCGCGCGTCGGCAATTCGCTCAGGGTCTACGTCGGAGGCGATGATGTGCGCTCCCTCGTCCCGGAGCAACCGGGCGAGCGGAAGTCCTACGTTTCCGAGCCCCTGGATCGCGACGGTGCGCCCGGCAAGCTCGTCGCTGCCGAAGGCCGCCTCGCAGGCGGCGCGCATGCCGTGGAGCACGCCGCGGGCGGTCACCGGTGAGGGATCGCCCGATCCGCCGTGGGTGTTGTCGACCCCTACGACGAAGCTGGTCTCCTTGCGAATTTGCTCGATGTCGGCGACGCCGGTTCCGGCGTCTTCGGCGGTAATGTAGCGGCCGCCGAGCGACTCCACGGCGCGCCCGAAGGTGCGGAAGAGCGCTTCGCTCTTTTCGGTTTTCGGGTCACCGAGGATGACGGCCTTCCCTCCGCCCAGATCCAGCCCCGCGGCTGCCGCCTTGTAGGTCATCCCGCGCGAGAGCCGGAGCGCATCGCGCAGCGCGTCGGTGTCGCTGGTGTACGGGTGCATTCGGCAGCCGCCGAGCGCGGGGCCCAGCGTGGTATCGTGGATCGCGATAATCGATGTAAGGCCGGTCTCCTCGTCGCGGTTGATCACGACCTGTTCGTGTGCGAGCTCACGGATGCTTGAAAACGGCATGCGCTTCTCTCCTTTTTGCCTCGCGCGTACCCACCGGCTTTGAAATGACCGAGGTACCCCCGCGAGGTGTTCCTAAGTATGGGGTGTTTCATGTTTCGCTACTTTATCGGTCGCACGTCACGTGACGGCAAGGATACCGCGTTTCGCGCCGTCTCGCAAACCGTTCTCGAGCTTCGTCGCCCCTCTATCGAACCTCCGGCATCCGCACCGGCACGGAGAAAGGGGCAAGCTGCTCTCGGATCCGGTGCATCTCCTCCGCCGTGGGCGGATCTACGTCGTGCAGGGCATACCGCGCTCCCACCGCCTCCCACTTGTAGCGTCCCATCGCGTGGTACGGCAGGAGCTCGATCTGCTCGACGCCTGAGAGCGATGCGGCGAACTCGCCGAACGCGGCGATGTCGGCGGGATCGGTGGTGTATCCGGGGAGAACCACGTACCGGAGCCGGAGCGGGATGCGCCGGCGCGCCACGCCGCGGGCGAACTCCAGGGTGAGGCGGTTGGAGACGCCGGTGAGCTCGCGGTGGCGGGCGTCGTCCATCTGCTTGATGTCCAGGAGCACGAGATCGCACTCATCCAGGAGCGACTCGACCGGCGGGCTTACGGTGCTGTGGCCGGATGTGTCGAGCGCCGTGGTCAGCCCCAAACGGTGGGCAAGGGAAAAGAGCTCGGTGATTCCCGCCGCTTGGAGGAGCGGCTCGCCGCCTCCGGCGGTAACGCCGCCTCCGGCGGGGCGCAGGTAGGGCGCGTAGCGCTCGATGTCCGCGGCCAGGTCCAGAACGCGCCACTCGCGGCCGCCGCGACGGCCCCACATATCGCGGTTGTGGCAGTAGCGGCAGCGGAGCGGGCACCCCTGGAAAAAGACCACGTAGCGGATTCCGGGCCCGTCGACCGTACCGAAGGTGGTGACCGAGTGTATGCGCACGGTCGTGGACGCGGCTCCCGGACCGGCATCGCCGGCGGCGAGGGGATCGCGGGCGGCGCCGGCCACGCCCGCGATGCCGCCGCCAATCGTACGTCCGCCCATCACATCCGGGTATGGAAAGTGCGGTTGATCACGTCGAGCTGCTGCTCCCGCGTCAGCTTGACGAAGTTCACCGCGTAGCCGGAAACGCGGATCGTCAGCTGGGGATAGCGTTCGGGATGCTCCATGGCGTCGCGCAAGAGGTCGCGATCCAGCACGTTGACGTTTATGTGGTGGCCTCCTTCGTCCGTGTAACCGTCGAGGAGCGACACCAGGTTGGCAACGCGCGAGCCGGGATCGGGTCCAAGCGACGCCGGCTCGATGCTGAAGGTGTAGGAGATGCCGTCCTGAGCGAACTCGTAGGGAAGCTTGGCTACGGAGCTCAGCGAGGCAAGCGCGCCGTGTTTGTCCCGGCCGTGCATCGGGTTGGCCCCGGGGGCAAACGGCTCTCCCGCCTTGCGGCCGTCCGGCGTGTTTCCGGTCTTCTTGCCGTAGACCACGTTTGACGTGATGGTGAGCACCGAGAGGGTGGGGTCGGAGTTGCGGTACGTGCGGTTCTTGCGGAGCTTGGTCATGAAGCGCTCCACCAGATCCACCGCGATCGTATCCACCGCGTCGTCGTTGTTCCCGAACATCGCGATCTCATCGCGGCCCGACTCCTCGAAGACGAAATCCACTACGGTATCCGCCTCGTCGCGGACCATGCGTACCCGCCCGTGCTTGATGGCGGAGAGGGAGTCCGCACAGACCGACAGCCCCGCAATCCCGCACGCCATCGTCCGGTACACGTCGCGGTCATGGAGCGCCATCTGCAGCCGCTCGTAGCAATAGCGGTCGTGCATGTAGTGGATCACGTTGAGCGCGTTAATATAGAGGTTGGCGATCCAATCGAGGAAGAAATCGAACTTCTCCATCACCTCGCCGTAGTCGAGATACTCCCCCGCGATCGGCTCGAAGCGCGGCCCCACCTGGATACCGTTCAGCTCGTCGCGCCCGCCGTTGATTGCGTAGAGGAGCGCCTTTGCCAAGTTGCAGCGCGCTCCAAAGAACTGCATCTGCTTCCCCAGCCGCATGGCGGAGACGCAGCAGGCGATGCCGTAGTCGTCGCCCCAATACGGGCGCATGAGGTCGTCGTTCTCGTACTGGATGGAGCTGGTATCGATCGAGACCTGCGCCGCGTAGCGCTTGAACGGCGCAGGCAAGGCACTCGACCAGAGCACCGTGAGATTCGGCTCCGGCGCCGAGCCCAGATTGTAGAGGGTGTGGAGCATCCGGTACGACGTTCGCGTCACCAACGGACGGCCGTCCGTACCCATCCCGCCGAGTGCTTCCGTCACCCAGGTCGGATCGCCGGAGAAGAGCTCGTTGTACTCGGGCGTACGGAGAAAGCGCACCAGGCGCAGCTTCATGACGAAGTGATCCAGGAGCTCCTGCGCCGCGGCCTCCGTGAGGCTCCCGTTTGCCATGTCGCGCTCGATGTAGACATCCAGGAACGTAGCTACCCGGCCCAGGCTCATCGCCGCGCCGTCCTGCTCCTTCACCGCCGCCAGATACGCAAAGTAGAGCCACTGGATTGCCTCTCGGGCGTTCCGGGCCGGCCGGGTGACATCGGAGCCGTAAGAGCGTGCCAGCTCGGCAAGCTCGGCGAGCGCCGCGATCTGCTCCGAAAGCTCTTCCCGG
>PWGF01000157.1 GCA_003554375.1 Spirochaetaceae bacterium | reverse complement strand
TGCCGGATCGACGAGCCGTATCAATTGATGTGCCGGATCATCTATGGCGCGGGATTGCGCTTGCGGGAGTGCGTAAACCTGCGGATTCATGACCTCGACTTCGAACAAGAAGAGCTCACGATCCGCGGGGCGAAACGGGACAAAGATCGCATGGCGATTTTCCCGTCCGTGCTGCACGAGCCCGTTCGCAAACAGATGGATCGAGCGAAACGGCTGTACGCCGACGATCGGCGGTTGGATCGCCCCGGGGTGCCTTTGCCGGGAGCGCTCGAACGGAAGAAGCCGGGCGACCGCTTCAGGTGGGAGTGGTTCTGGCTCTTCCCGTCCCCTCGGGTCTCAGCGGATTCGCGGAGCGGCCGGCCGTATCGATTTCACGTCCACCCTACCACGCTCCAGAAGGCAGTGGGGAAGGGAGTAGAACGAGCCGGGATCGGGAAGCCGGCTACCGTGCACACGTTTCGCCACTCGTTTGCCACTCACCTTGTCGAGGCGGGCTACGACATCCGGACCGTGCAGGAGCTTCTCGGGCATGCCAACATACAGACGACGATGGTCTACACGCATGTCGCTACTACGCGGCGGCGTGGGGTCATCAGTCCGCTCGAGCGGCTTGACTGAGGAGGCCGCCCCGGGCGTGCCGGCTGCCCCGCTCGTCTGAGTCGCCCCGGGCCGCCCCGGGCCGCCCCGGCTGGCGCGGTCGCCCCAGTCGCCTGGGCCGTGCTGGCTGTCCCGGCCGGCCTAGCCGCCCCGGTCGCCCCGGGCCGTGCCGGCTGTCGCGGCCGCCTGAGTCGCCCCCGGCCGTGCCGGTCTACTTCTCTCGCAGGTACACCTCGCCTTTCCAGTGCTTCGGGGGTGGTTCCTTGAGGAACCGGAGTGCCCGCTTGAGAAGGATCTCGAGAGGCTTGTCGCGGCGGTCCGGAGTACGGATCGAGCGGAGAAGCGTTGCGGTTCGCTTCCAGTCGCGTGCATCGTAGGCGTCGACGGCTTGAGTAAAGCGCTCGTAGTAGTCGAGTTGCTCGGCGGTCATGCGCTCGCGGAATCCGAGGAGCTCGTAGACGGTGTGGCCGGTGTGCTTGCCCTTTACCACTACCGTATCCAGCTTGCGGAATAGGAACTCGTCTCCGGCTTGGCCGCGGGTCGAGTCCGTCGTGACGATTCCGGTTCCGTAGTACTTGTTCAGGCCCTCGAAGCGCGATGCAACGTTCACGCTGTCTCCAATGGCCGTATAGGACATGCGCTCGGCGTAGCCCATATTCCCCACGACCGCTTCCCCGGTGTTGATTCCGATGCGGGTATGGAAACCAGGCAGAAGCCCGTCGGCACGCGCCCGTTCCAGAAACTCCTGGCACTCGAGGGCCGCGCGACAAGCGAGCTGAGCGTGGTTCGGCACGTCGAGCGGGGCGCCCCAGAACGCCATGATCGCATCCCCAATGAACTTGTCCACCGTGCCTCTGTGGTTCTGGAGCACCGCGGTAACGCCCTCGAAGTAGTGCCCGAGGTACTCCGCCAGGGTGTCGGGGTCGAGTGACTCGGAGAGCGTGGTGAACCCGGCGATGTCGGAGAAGAAGAGGCTCAGCTCCCGCTTTTCGGCGCCCAGTGTCGCTTCCGCATGCCGTTTCACGAGCAAGCTCACGACGTCCGACGGGACGTAGCGGCGGAACGAGCGGAGGCTTCGCTTCATCATCTCGATGCCCGCCTGCATAAGGTGAATCTCGTAGGTGCGGCTTGCGGGCTCGATGGAGCCGTCGAGCTCGAGTGACTCGATCCGTCCCATGTCTTCGGCGATCTCCATGATCGGCATCGTGATCATCCGCGCGACAATCCGGTTCATGACGAAGATATAGAGCGCGAGGACGGCGGCGATGAGGCCGAGAACGAGGAGAAGCATCCTGACGGCCGGAGCGGATATCTCGGCGGGATCGATAATCGAGACCAGGACGAAGTCGGTACTCTCGTTCAGCTGAGCAAACGCCAACTGCTCGTCCCCGTCGAAGACGATTCGGCTCATCTCCGTCGAACCGCCCCTGCCGATCGATCCAACGGCGGCCCGGAGGTCGGAAAGGCCGGGGATGGAGCTTCCAGCAGACCGGAGAGCCGAGCTCGGAGACGCGTCAGCAGGAGAGGCGGCGACAGAGCCGGTAGCAGGAGCCGAGCCCGCGCTACGGGACGCAGAGCCGGCGGGAGAAGCCGAGCCGGCCTCGCCGTCGGCTCGAGTTGCCTCGGCGGAGCCATTGCTGCTCAGCGAAACCGCTGAGCCGGCAAACGGGATGTCATCCAGGGGAAACGGCTTGCCGAGGAGCTGCTCCTCCGCGGCGATGAGCACTTCCCCTTGGTCCGATACGATCAGATTGCGGAGGGTGGGGAAGTGCTTACTTCCGGAGAAAACCATGCCGGCTATGGCTTCTAGCGAGACATCTATACCGAGCACGCCTGCGAGCTCTCCGGTGTGATCCGAATCATCAGGGGTATGACGGACCGGCCGCGAGACCGAGGCGACCCAGACATCGGTGGCGGCATCCAGGTACGGCTCGGTCACCGAAAGCTCTCCGCTTTCGCGCGCGAGCTCGTACCACGGACGAACGCGGGTATCGAAGCCCTCCGGCTCGTCATAGTCGTAGACGACGAGCGATCCGTCTGCTTCGAGGCCGTAGTACATGTAGAGGAAGTCGAAGGTCGCACGCAGCTGCTCCAGCTCCGTCGCGAGTTCCGCTCTTGCGTGCTCCGAGGGCCGGGACGGCGATGCGGCTTCGGCCGTGTCGGAAGCGGCGTGCGCGGAGTCGGGCCCATTCGCTGCCATCCGGGCTGTCATCTCGTTGAGCGCCGGGAGGTCCGCGCCGAGCTCGAGGACTTGAAACGCCTTGCGGAAGTACTCGTCCATCCGCACGTTCGTCTGCGAGGTTTCCAGATTGAGCGCCTGCTCTGCTTGGGCGGTTGTAGTTCTGAGCACCACCATGGCAGCGATGGTGGCGAACGCAACGGTCAGAATGCAGCCGAAAAAGCTGATGATCCAGAAAACCCGTATCTTGATGGATCGGCGCCATGCCGGTGCCGAATCTGAGGTTGAAAGGCTCATGGCGCGTGCAATCCTACCACGGATCCTCGGATGGTGGTGAAGAATTTCAAGAGGTTTGCTCTTGACGACGTTTCCTGGACGAGCACTGTTGGACGAGCACCGGCGAGGGATGGTCGGGTCGGTTGGCCGCATGCGGTAAGCCTCACACGCATGGGCTCCGGCCGGTGAGCGCTTGCGGCGGCAAGAGCTGAGTGAGGTTTGCGCGGAAGCACTTGCGAGATACGGATGTGTGCGGCAATATCTGGGTTCAAACCAGGCTTGCGCCTCCGTTCGATAGGCGAGGTTTATGCGAAATATCTACCGGGGAGAGCGATCTCCCGGGAACCGGTGAGTGAGTGCCGGCTCCTTCGCCTTGCGCTGCCGCCGGCGGGATCGACGCTGGCGCTGACCCCGGGTGCCTCGCGCGGACGCAGAGCCGGAGTGTTCGTCTGGATACCGGACCAAATGCTGGACCGCAACAACAGGTGCGGGAAGTGAGGAGATCTATGGATAAGAACGACAACGGCTTGGGAGAATCTCCCTCCTCTTCTGCCGCCGCCGGCGATCACACGAGTCCACCGGACTCCGCCGGTATCCGCGGAGGAGCACACGACACGGGAGCCGGTCATGACCCGACGGGTCAGCGCTCGTCCGGCGGACAGGTGGCCCATGAGGCAACGGGGGACGACGGGCCGAGGGAGCACACGCTGGATCCCGCTGCGCGGACGGTCTGGGCACTGCGCTCGGCGATGCTTGGCCTCGGGATCGTGGTTGCGGGCGGCGTGGCCGCGGTGCTCTTCTTAGCGGCGGTCGGGGTCGGTATAGCTCTGGCCGGGGCGGTTGCGGTTTTGGTGGTGTGGAGCGTCGTGCTGTGCGGAGTGGTGCCGGCGGTACGCCTAAGGATCTGGCGGTACGTTTTAACCCCGGAGTACGTCGAGATCGTGCGCGGCATTCTCATCAGAAAACGGACGATGGTCCCGATGGTGCGAATTCAGCATGCGGACACCAAGCAAGGCCCGCTTCTTCGTCACTTCGATCTGTCGGAGGTCCACATCTATACGGCGGCGAGCGACCACGTGATTCCGGCGGTAGCGAGAGACCGGGCAGAGGCGCTTCGCCGACACATCATCGAGTTTGCCGGGGGGAGCGGAGAAGATGTCTGATCACTCCGGTGACGGCGTCAGCTCGGGCGCCCGGCTCCATTTCTATACGGTCGTGCGCCGGGCGTTCGACGTCGTGCGGCATGCCGCCTTCCCGATAGTGCTGATACTCGTCGGGACCTGGGGAGCCGAGCGGCGCGAGTTGGTCGTGCTCATCGTGGTTGGTATCGCGGTAGGGTTGTTTGTCCTCGGGCTCGCCGGAAGCTACGTCTGGTGGCGGCGGTTCACCTACCAGTTGAGCGGCGAAGGGCTCTTTCTCCGGTGGGGGATCTTCGTCAGGAAGGAGCGCTTTCTCTCGCCTGTGCGCGTGCAGCGGATTGCTACCAAGGCCGGGCCGGTGATGCGGGCCCTTGGCGTTGTGACCTTGCATATCGAGA
The DNA here is from genome assembly GCA_003554375.1 of Spirochaetaceae bacterium. Lineage (GTDB taxonomy): Bacteria > Spirochaetota > Spirochaetia > DSM-27196 > SKKC01 > PWGF01. Next base: position 3,766 of record PWGF01000157.1, on the reverse strand, counting down.
CGGCGGGCGGGAGCGGCGAGCCGGAGGTCGATCTCCCGGCGATCACGGAGGCCGCCGCCGCGGACATCCGGCGCCGGCTCGAGGCTGAGAGGACCGCCGGCGCGGGCGCCGGCGCGACGGCGGGAGCCCCTTCGGGCGCCACCGCGGCGGGCACCGGCCAACACGGTGCGGCCCCAGGGGCCGGCGAGTTTGCGGCCGGCCGGCCGTCCCAGGGCACGGCCGCGGCGGGCCCCCGGGGCACCCCGCCGGAGGCCACCCGGGGCAAGGCGCCACGCGCGTTTGTGTTGGGCTTCCGGGAGCTGCTGGTGGCAGGCATGACCTCCGGCGGGGTCCTCGGCGCGATGGCGCTTGTCTTCGGTCTCTACTACGAGGCACAGCAGGTGGGCCCCTGGATAGAGGAGCTCGTCCACTGGCTGTTCGCGCTGTTTGGTGGCGGAGTTGCGGCATATGCGGGGCTTTTCGGCATGCTTCTCGTTCTGGGGTGGATTGTCTCCACGGCGGGGCACGTGGAAGCGTTCTGGCGGTTCACCGTTCGCCGGGACGGGGACCGGCTGTTGACCACGCGCGGGCTCATGGCCAGGCGAACGGCCGAGCTCGAGGTCCATCGCGTCCATTCGGTGGTAGTGAACGAGGGGATCGTGCGCGGACTTCTGGGGCGGGCTACCGTAAAGGTCGGGGTGGCCGGTCAGAGCACGACCGAGGGGGCGCACGGGACCAAGCTGCTTCCGATCGTCCGTGCGGCCGACGTCCCTCAGGTCTTGGCGACGGTCCTTCCCGAGTACACGTATCCTCTGGACGAGCTCGAGCGCGCCGAGCACCGAGTCCCGAGCCGGGCCCGGCTGCCCTATGCCCTACGAGGTCTCGTGTGGACGGCGCCGCCGGCCATCGTGGCAGCGGTTCTGCTTTCCCTGCCGCTTCTCGGAGCGCTGGCGCTTGCGGGGCCGGTGTGGCTTCTGTTCTGCCGGAGAGAGGGGGCGGCCTGCGTAACGCCGGAGCTCTTCGCGGTACGCCGAAGGATCGGGGCACGGCGGACCTTTCTCGTGGGGCGCCGGCACGTGCAGGCGTTTGAGCGGGCGCGGTCGCCCCTCGATACGAGCCTTGGTTTGGCGACGACCAAGATTTTGGCCGTAACTCCCACGGTTCACGCCCGGCTTCCCGGGATGGCGTTCGAGCAGGTGACGGAGCTCGAGGAGGCGTTTCGGGATGGGCTCGGAGCGCCGGCACCGGCCGGGCTGGGTGGCCGGACGCGTTGGGCATGAGAGACCAAAGGGTGCGAGCGCCGGCGCCGGCCGGGCCGCCTGACGGGCACCGCCCCGGGCGGCGGGGCCCCATGGGCCTCCTCCGGGGAGATCTTGCAGCGCGTACGGCCCCGCCCCGGGCGGCGGGCCCCAGGCCCGGCGCCCGGCGCAGCGTTTCAGCTATTCTCTGAGAGCGTCGACCGGCTTGAGCTTGGCTGCGCGCCGAGCGGGAATGTAGCCCGCGAGCGCCGCAACCGCGAAGGAGAACACAAACGTTCCCACGGTGGAGCGGACGTTGAGAACCGGATAGAGTACCGAGGAGATCGTGATACCCTCCATCATCTCCGTGGTCGAGCCGAAATCGATTCCGATCGACTGGAGCGGGATCACGAGGCCGATTCCCAGCAGGACGCCGGCGAGCGAGCCGGCGAATCCGAGGTAGGCTGCCTCGGTGAAGAAGAGGCGGGTGATCTCACGGGGTCTCATTCCGAGTGCGGCAAGGGTGCCGATCTCGTGCGTGCGCTCGTGGACCGTCATCATCGTCGTGTTGACGACGACCGTGGCGCCGAGAGCAAAGAAGAACAGCGCCATGAAGTTGTAGGCGAAGTCGGCGAACTGTACATACGCGTAGCCTTCGCTGACATCCGTCCAGTGTGCGGCCGAAACCTCGCCTCTCCCCCGCCGCGCAAGGAGCGCGTCGACCGACTCCGCGAGCGCGCGAGACTCCCCGCCGCCGCTTTTGAGGAGTATCGTGCTCACCGCGTCGCCCATTCGCATGTACCGCGCCGCCGCCTCGAGCGGGAGCAGGAAGGTGTTCCGATCGAGCCCGCCCGCGGCGAACCCGGCAATGCCGACGACATCGACCGTGAACGCGTTGGAGGCGCGACGACGGGTCTGCGTAAGAAAAGTGGCGGTGTCACCGATATCGACCCCCAGCCGCTCCGCCAGCCCCACCCCCACCAGTGCTTCCGAGGTTCCGGGCTCGGGGAGTCTGCCGGCGGCAACGACGGCGTCCAAGTCCATGAACTCCCGTTCGAGCGCCATGTCCACTCCGAGCCCGCGCGCAACGATGCGGCGCTCGCCGCGGAAGGCGACCGCCGGTACGGTGATCCGCGGGCTTGCCGTGCCGAACTCCGGAAGCTCTCGAAGCTCTTCCATGAGGGACGAGTAGTCCGAGACGACATAGTGGACCGGTTGCAGGTGCTCGTATCGGTCGAAATCGCGGTGGCGGATTCGGACCTCGCCCGTATAGTAGTTCTGCTCGTTCCGGGTCATGTCCTCTTTCATGCCTTCGAGTATCGAGAAGACGAGCGTAATGGCCAACGCAGCCACCGCCACCGCCAGAATCGAGAGTATACTCCGGCGTCCGTTGCGGAGAACATTCCGAGCCGCGATGCGGGCAAGTCCGGTCGTCCGCCGGGCGCCCCTCGCTGTCGTCCTCCCCGTGCCTTTACTCATATCGGTACCCGTCCTTACCGGTCATGTCCGTCCGGGGCCCCGCGCTCTTCCCGGCCCCGTACGCGCTCCAGACCCCGCACCCGTTGCGGGCCGTGTGCCCGTTCCGGCCCCTTTCGTTCCGTTCATCCCGATCGACTCATCTTGACCGTCCCACATCGACCGTCCCGTTTCGGTCGGTTCGTCTCGCTTGTCTCATGGCAACCGTCCCCTTCTAAACGTCGCAGCTCGACCGCGACACTCCAACCATCCTGTCTTGCCCACGTTATCTCCGCCGTTCCGTTCCGAGCGGCTCATTTCGAGCGACGCATGCTGTCGGCCACCCGGCGTTTCAGCATCCGCCGGCTGGGGAAGAGTGAAACGATACCTGCCACGATCGTGGCGAACAGAGCGGCGAGGAACATTGTCCCCGGATTCCAGACGCCGCGGAGGACGCCGTCCCACCGGTAGTCCAGCTCGATCTCGCCCATGATCGGTCCGTAGTCTACGCCATGCTCCACAAAGAACCAGACGACCAGGAGCGAGAGCACGATCCCGCCGGTCGCCCCCAGAAGGCCGATTCCTGCCGCCTCGAATGCGAACATCCCCTTGATCTCCCGGTCGCGAAATCCCATGGCCCGCATCATGGCTACTTCCTGCTCGCGCTCCATGACCGCCATGAGCATCGTGTTGGAGATCCCGACGATGGCGATGGCGGCGAGCAAGGCCAGAAGGAGAAACGCAAAGCCGTCGGTCATCTCCACGACCTCGGCGAACTCCTCGGTGAGGCGGTCGAAGCTCAGGACCTCGAGCCGATCGGACGCCGAGTGGCGCGATACTGCCTCGCCCAGCGGCGTCAGGTCTGCCCGGCCGGGCGCGGACTCCGGAAGTGACACCGCAACCCGCGTGACCGCTCCCTGCATCTCCAGGTAGCGATCCGCCGTGCCGAGGGGGAGAAAGAGCGAGCTCCGGTCCACCGTCGGGTTGGACGTGCGAAAGATCCCGACGATCTCCAGATCCATGATCTGGTGGAAGCCGTCCCGCGTACGGGTGGTTACCGTGACGGGGAAGCCAACCTCCGCGCCGAGCCGGTC
>PWGF01000126.1 GCA_003554375.1 Spirochaetaceae bacterium | reverse complement strand
CGCCCAGGACGAGCCCGATCCGTGCCCGGCCCCGCGAGGCGCGGGGCCGGCCCGCACCCCTGCGCGCCGGCGGCCGGGCTCACTGCCGATCGCCCTGCCGGCGCGCCCGTGCCTCCGGGCTTTCCGCTTCGATCCGTCGCGCAATGGAAGCCGGCCCGTTCTCCTGACGACCGCTCCGAGGGACGTGGCGCGCGGCTTCCGGCCCTCTCCGAGCAACAAGGAGCATCCGGCCGCCCCCACACTCACCCCCCGCTTTCCCCGAATGCCCGCTCCGCCTCTTCCGGCGAGAGAACATCCAGCTCAGCGATTCCGGTGAAGTCTTGCGTATTGGCCGTTATGATCGTTTGTGCGCCGTGCGCGACCGTGACCGCCGCGATATTGGCATCGTGAATGCGCTTCCCACTGGAGCCGTACCGCCGCGTGAGGCGTTCAAGCTCATCAAAGACAGCTTCCGTCTCGTCAAGAAAGACGGCTTGTTCCCGGAACCGCCCTACGTTTCGCAGAGCGTCGGCGTGTTGCAGGCCCAGTCCGTTTACCCGAACCGGCCGGGTAGCGACGGCCACGTACTCTCTGAGGATCTGACCGCAGACGGCAAGCCGGCACCCCGCCCCCCGGGCGGCACGGAAGAGGCTCCGGGCCGTTTCGTGCCCACTTCGAGCCCTGTTCGTTGCCGTCAAAAGAACGTTCGTATCAACGACGGCAAGTTTTCCCCGCATGTTCCCACCACGTTCCGGCTCACCGCGCGTCGTCACCGTACATCTCCTCCCGCGTCCACGCGCCGCTTTCGGGAACCGATACGGTAACGATATCGTCGGAGTCGACATCGTCGAGCTCCGGGGTGCGCCGCGCAGCCTCCTCCAGAATAGCGCGCAACTCACCCTGCATCGAGCGGTGATGGAGCTGGGCGCGACGGCGCAGACGTTGCAGCACCCACGGCTCGACGTCGCGAATGTGTATCGATTTCATATCGGTAGCGTAATGCTACCACACCGAAGCGTCAATGTGCATGAACCCTGCGAGGCCGACCCGGGTCCGGGTAGTGACTGAAACTGACTACGACAATCGAACCGCCGGTTAGTGTGCTACCGCGCGCCTGCCCAGGAGCAGCGTATAAACCAGAGCACCCGATCGCCCCCAGGCCTGTCTCGGATTGGCGGTTGTTGTCCCGGAAGAGACTCTCGAGCGCCAGTGGCCTAAGGTGCTATGACCGTTTGAGCCGCCCCATTTCATTCCGTATACTCGCGACCTATGGCTCTGGACGAGTTTACACGCAAGACGGTAGAGGAGAAGTTAGGTTCATTCTGTGAGAACCGCGTCCCGCCGGATGCTCGCTGGGAGGTCAAGCTTAGCTATCGGTTCTGGAAGAACTCGGTCATTCTGTATGAGGAGGAGGTGCGCGGGGATAATCCGGAGAAGTGGATTAAGATGAAGGTCGCCCGTCTCGACTTCGATCCTGAATCCCGCGGATGGACCCTATGGGCCTACAATAGCAACGAGCGTTCCATGTACTACCTCAACCTTCCACGGGACGTATCGCTCGACGACGCGATCGCCGAGATAGACGAAGACCCTACGGGCATCTTCTGGGGCTGACGGGCAGGGGCCCTCAGTTCGAACAGGATACGTACACTCCGCCGTACCAAGGAGAAAGAGAGCTGAAAGCTTGCGCGCCGGTCACGACTCTCCACCGCCGGCAGGCAACCGGAACCAACACGGGCGGATATTATCGTAGTCGTGAACCGACTCGCACAGCACGCGTCTCAGGAACATGACATACGGTAGCTGTCTGCGGGGAGACTTGCCTTCGGAAGTCCGCATGCCGGCAGGGCACCGCAACGACCGCAGCCGGCGCCACGTCGCGAGCCCGTCTCCGCCCGCCGGGCCGCGCGGTGCGCCCCTCTCCGCCGGAGCTTGACTTCGCCCGCCCGCAAGCTTGATCGAACGGGAAACCGCCTCTACGATAGACGCTCCCGGCACCAACCCGTTTTGATCCGGCCGCGGGCTCCATGCCCACGGACCGAAACGGCGACGTACCGACAAGCCAAGGATCCTGGCCGCGTGGGCGATCCTGGCCGCGTGGGCTTCCTGGCCCACCGAGCGATACGAAGGGAGGACGGCATGAGCGATACGACCCGGCGTCTACCGGAAGGTTTCTACCGGAGCACCATCATGATTGGCCTCGGATTCTTCACGATGGGGCTCATGGATCCGCTGTACGACAACTACGTTCCGGTGTTCCTCTCCGGCTTCCTCGATTCGGGAGCGGCGATCGGCGCGTTCATGACGATCGACAACATCATGGCGCTCATTCTCATTCCGCTCGTGACCGGGTTGAGCGACAAGGCGCGTACCTCGATCGGCCGCCGGATGCCGTATATCCTCGTGACGCTTCCGGCGAGCGCCATCTTGTTCGCGATACTGCCACGCGCCGGGATGACCTCGCTCGTGGTCTTTGTCGGGGCGATCGTGCTCTTTAACCTGTTCAAGCAGTCGGCGCGGGGGCCGGTGGTGGCGCTCATGCCGGACACGGTGCCGAACGAGTACCGCAGCGAAGCCAACGGCGTTATCAACATGATGGGCGGCATTGCCGCGGTCGTCGGCACGCTCGCGCTTGCTCCGCTCATGGATCTGCGGCTGGTGTTGCCCGTCGTGGGCGATACCTCCCGGCAGCTGCCGTTTATGATCTCCGGGGTGCTGATCGTCGTGGCCACCGTGCTGCTCTTTTCGACCGTCCGGGAGAAACGACTGACCGAAAGCGAGCCGCCCCGGCAATCGGTCATCACTTCGATCAAAAACGTCTTTGCACAGAAGGACAAGAGCGCGGTCTACATCCTCATTGCGATCTTCCTCTGGTTTTCCGCGTACTGGGCGATGCGCCCCTTCATGACCCTCTATGTGATCGAATACCTGGGACTGAGCGAGGGGCTCGCCGGCTTCTCCACCGGCATGTTTGCGGTGGCCTACCTGGCATTTGCCGTGCCGAGCGGGATGGTGGCTCACCGGATCGGCCGCCGGCGTACGATCCGCATCGCTCTCTCGGCAATGTCGGTCGTGGCGCTTCTGATGTTCACGCACGAGTTCTGGACGGTGGCGGTCGGCGCTTCGCAGATGCTTGCCGTGGGAACGTTCTGGGCGCTCCTCTTCCTCTTCGGCATCTGCTGGGGAGCCGCGAATACCAACAGCTTCCCCATGCTGTGGCAGAAGGCGAGTTTCAACACGATGGGCGCCTATACCGGGGTATACTACGTGTTCTCCCAGTCGGCGGCGATTGTGGCGCCGCCGTTGACCGGCGGAATCGTCGACTTCCTCGGCTTCCGCGCAATCTTCCTCGTGACGGCGGTAGTTATGGCCGCTTCGTGCCTCGTGCTGGGCAAGGTCCGTGGCGGAGAAACCAACCGGGCCGCCGAGCGCGCCGGCCACACCGACGCGGAATCGGGGTCGTAGCGCGCCGGCGAAGACAACGGCGGAGAATCGGAGTCGTCGTAGGGCGCCGGCGACACCGATCACCCGCATATACGCGCTCTGCAGCCCGGCGGCAGCGCCCACTACTCCGAAAAACAAGGATTCCCGCTGCAACCCCTGTACTACTAGGTGAAGAGCGTCTTTCCGCCTGACGGAAAGCGCCGCTGATGCTATAGTAGAGGAGGAATGCAAATGAGCGATCGGCAGCTCGAGGAAATCGGCTCGTACGTCAAGTCCCATCTCCCTCAGTGGCTCGCGGAGATCGCGCCGGAGCGGCGCGCGCCGGCGGGGAGCGATCCGGTGCTTCTGGAACGGATGGTGCGCGTGGAGGAGTCGCTCAGCCACCAGCGCGAACTAATGCAGCACGGTTTCGACGCGATGGAGAAGCGCTTTGAGCAAGTGGACAAGCGCTTCGAGGAAATGAGGGCCGACACGAACGCGCGATTCGAACAGGTGGATAAGCGCTTCGAGGACATGCACACCAGCATGGACGCACGCTTTCGCACGACCAATCGCATGATCGTGGCTTTCTTCGCGCTGGTGACGATCGTCTCGGCGGTGGTTCAAGTGTTGTGAGGTGAGCGGTGGGAGGCCGGCTGCAATCAGCATCGGGGCGCAATCACGACGGAGCCCGCCGTTCTGAGTTGGAGAGCGGAAGTTCAGCGAAGATGATCTCGATCCGGTCCGCCGAACGATCGGGGAGTTCCCGGCGCTGAGCCGGCCAAGTGGACGCTTGCCCCCTATCGGCGCTTGACGCCGGATACCGATCCGCTGCCGGCGCCCGAGATTGCCGCACGGCTCGGCGAGGGCCGGCGCGTAACCTGCCTTGAGCAGATTCTTCGCCATCGGCTTGCCCATGATCCCCAGGCCAATGAACCCGATCATGCGTGTGCCGGCTTGCTCGGAGTCAAGCCCCAGGGCCGATCCGTGAGGAGCGCCTGCACCTGTGCATCGGTAATGGGGCCACAGCGCATCGCCTCACGTCGCGTCGCCCGCGCGGCGCGGCGCGGAGACCCGCTACTCCGGAAACTCAAGCGTCACGCGCAGTCCCTCGTCCTGCTCAAAGCGAACTGTCCCGTTGAGCTCCCCCGCAAGTGCTTCCACGACCATCATCCCGAAGCTCGGTTCACCCTCGCCTGCCGCGAAGTCCGGAAGTCCCGGACCGTCGTCCGATACGGTGATTGCGATCCGGCGATCGATGCGCCGAGCGGAGAGGAAGAGCCGGCCGTCGGTACGATCCGGGAAGGCGTGCTTCATCGCATTGGTAAGGAGCTCGTTCACGATGATGCCGACCTTCGACAGGCGTTTCGCGTCGAGCTCGAGCTCTTCCATATCGGTGGTAATCGTCACCCTCCGTCCCGCCGAAAAGAGGGCCCGGTGCGAGTTCAGAAGCTGCGTCAGGTAGTTGCCGAGCGAACCGGTGATGTGACTCTCGCTCCGATAGAGGAGCTCATAGAGCTTCTCCATGGCTTGGAATCTATTCCTAGCGTCGGTGAGCGCCGCCGCGGCGTCCGGCTTGTTCTGAAGGCTTTCGGCCTCGAGGCTCAGCATCCCGGCCATCGTGCCCATCGTATTCTTGATGCGGTGTTGCACCTCTTTGAGAAGGCGCGCCTTCTCTTCGGCAAGGGTCCGAGCCTCCTGTTCCGCTTCCCGCTGTTCGGTGATGTCATGCATGGCGATGACCGCACCGTGCTTCTCGCCTTCGCCATCGACGAGCGGGCCGCCTTCACAGCGCAACAGGCGCGGAGAGCCGCCTTTCGGCGAGACGACAATCTCGGCATTGCGAACTCGTTCACCGCGGTAGGCACGGAAAAGAGGGATCTCTTCCGTGGGAAGGGGGGTCTCTCCGTCCGTCGCGTAGAGGTCGTAGTGCTCGGCCCATTGCTCGCTCGGCACCGGCTCCTCCGGAAGCCCGTGAAGCCGGCGTGCCGCTTCGTTAAACCGGACGATCCTGCCGTCGGTGCCACAGATTACGACGGCGGCGTGGAGGGCGTCGAGGACGGTGGACAGAAGCAGCCGTTCCCGGCTCAAAGCCGCTTCCGCGCGCTTGCGTGCGATGGTCGTGCCCACGCGCTCGGCGATCGCTTCAAGGAGCCTGGCCTCTTCAGGAAGGAACGGCCCTTCGTCCGGGAGAGGGCGTTCGTCTATATAGTAAACCTCAATGCTTCCAATCTGCCGGCCGCCGGCAAGCACGTCGGCCCGTTGCATCCGACGGCTTATCTTGAACTCGCGGCTCCGGTACTCATCCTCATCGATAACAATCCGGCACACCGTGCTCTCGGGGTATCGCCACGAAGGAGGAACGGCCTCGGCTATCTCCTGAAGCATGTCGTCGAGGGCAGCTCCCGGTTCCTCCGTGATCTCGGCTATCCGGTAGAGACACTCCAGTTCCTTGACGCGTTCTCTGAGGCGGGCGTCCTTAAGGTACTGCTCGGTTACGTCTCTGAAGACCAAAACCACGCCGACGACGTTCCCTTCGTCGTCCTTCACCGGAGCGGCACTGTCGGCTATCTGATACTCATGACCGTCCCTTGCGATGAGCGCGGTGTCGTTTGCAAGGCCGGCAGTCCTGCCGGTTTGCATTACCCTTGCTACGGGGTTCTCCATCGGCCGGCGCGTCCGAGCATTGACGATGTGGAATACCTCATCGAGCGACTTGCCCTGTGCTTCGTCGCGATTCCAGCCGCAAAGCCGTTCCGCCGGCGGATTCATCAGAACGACGCGGCCGCGGCGATCGGTGGAGAGCACCGCGTCTGCGATCGATTCGAGCGTGGTGCGCAGCTCTTGATGCTTCTCCAAAGCCGCTGCTTCGCTGCGCTCTCTTTCGACCAGGACGTTGTTAAGCTCCTCCTTTTGGGTTTCCAGCGTGCTGTGGGCCTCATGCAAACGGAATGCCATCTTAATCGAGGCCAGAAGAACTGTTTCACCTGCGTTCTTCAGAATGTACCCGTAGGAAGTGATCCGCTCGGTCTTCTCGACGATCTCCGGTTCCGTATGCGAGGACAGGAAGACTACCGGGAGGTCACGCTTCTCGAGAATCCGCTCGGCCGCCTCGGTGCCGTCCATGCCCGTGCCAAGCTCGACATCCATCAGAATCAGGCCGATCGGCGCGTCGGAGTCGGTACAGATCTCCACGGCCTGTTCACCGGTGTGCGCAATAACGACGGAGTACCCGTTGCGCTCGAGGGTACGCTTCTCCGCCATTGCGATAAGCATTTCATCTTCGACCAGGAGGATCGTTTTACGTGGCGGCTTGGCCATCGTGTCTCGCCTTCTTTCTTACCCAAGATAGATCGGCATCATATTACATCAACGGTTACGATTCAGCCAATCGGCGGACACCTGCGCTTCCAGTCCCTCACAGACCCATTCGACTTCTCCGGCCGGCGCTCCGTCGCCGGCGCGGCGTCGCAGTTCCCGCCGGCGCGCCTCGGGAGACAGGCGTTCCGCGGAGTCGAGGTAGCCGTGCTCTTCGAGCCATTCGGCCAGCTCATCCACCTTCTGGCGGCGGAACCGTGCTATGTGTCCGGCCCGCAGTGACTCGATCAGGAGCACGGCATCACCGTTGACGCGTTCGCAAAGCTCCCAGACCGCGTCCAGAAACGCCTCGGTAACCGCTCCGGAGCGTTCCAGCGCGCTGCGGTCGACCGGGTGCCCGCGCCCCTGCCGCCACAGTTCCGCCCAGATGCGAGCGATCCGGCAGCGCGCGGCGAGGCGCCGGCGCCGATCCTCCTCCGGGAGCAACTCGGCGGCATCCTCACGCCGGAGAAACTGCTCGAGCGCGCCAAGCGAAGCGATCTTGAGCGTGTTCATGAGGCGATGGAGGAGGGGGAGGTCGTCCCTCACCAGATAGAACAGATGAATGGAGCCGGCATCGCGGCGCGGATCCACCGGGGGAACCTCGAGCGTAGCGGCATATTCGGCAGGGCTCATTTCGCCCGGCTCCGGGATCGAGCGGGGCACGGGCATCGGGTAATCCTCGGGCTTGCAACCCGGCATACCGAACCGCGCCATCGGAAGATCGATGTGGTGGGGCCGTGCTCCGATCGCCTCCTCCCAACGGAGGAGATCGGCGGGTTGCGCGGAGAGATAGAAGAGCTGCCGGCCCTCACGGTGGGCGGCGTCCTTCAGGCTTCCCACGATCTCCTCGAAGCGCTCCGGGTCGGTGGTCGTCAGCGCTTCGTCCAAAAAGAGGGGGAGTGGTCGATAGCTTCGCTCCAGAACCGAGAGGTACCCCAACCGAACGGCCATGAGGAGCTGCATCCTGGTCCCGGTGGAAAGCTCTTGGAGGCTCCGCTTCTCCCCCGCGGTACGATCCTCGGCGACGATTCCCCGGCCCTGGTCCACGATGAGCTCATACGCGTAGTGCGTGTATCGTGCGAAGCGGTCCCGCGCTTCGGTGACGATGCGCGGCTCGTGCTCGCTGCGGTGTTCCTCGGACACCTCATGCAGGAGGAAGTTCCCGGACTCCCGGAGAAGCGCGCGGTCGTACGCCTGCTCCAGAGCTTCCCGTGCCCGGTCGTACTTTCGGCGGGCCTCTTCCATCTTTCGGTCGGAGCCTGCGTGCTCGAGCCGGGCCTGGAGCTTCGCTCGCTCCTCGCGCAGTTGGGTTGCGCGCTGCGCCTCGGCTTCCGCCTGCTCCAGGCGTTCGCGGAGTTTCGCCTCGTCGTCGGCTTCGATAAGGGGCTCCGTCTCGTCGTCCTCCGGAAGGCCGGCCGCGCGGTCCTGCTCGCGAATCCGCGCTTCCCGGAGCCGGTCGCACTCGGCGCGGTACGCCCCGACGCGGTCACACCGCTCAAGAAGGTCGGCTCTGCTTCCTACGGGAAGCTCCACGCCGGTATAGAGCTGCTCGATTCCGCGGTCGATCTCTGCGATCTCGCGGTCGATCCGCTCTTGCTCCTTGTGGCTCTGGGCCAAGGCGCGGCGGG
>PWGF01000426.1 GCA_003554375.1 Spirochaetaceae bacterium | reverse complement strand
GCCGATAAAGATCAGCGGCTCGATTTTGGACTGCCAGCGCGCCGGCAGCCGGGTGACGAACCAGTTGAACGACCAGTAGAGAGCGCCAACTCCCACCAGCCCCCAGACGATAGCGGCAACGGTAACCACGAGTTGTGACGCCCGCGTGTCCCGCAGCCAGAGGAAGCCCGCAAAAAGCACGAGAAAGACCCCGACCGGCACCAGGAGGCCCACAAAGGCTCTCCCGAATGCATGGAGCCGTGAAGGGATTCTCGCGGTTGAGTGTATCGTACGCCCGTGTCCACTCACGGCAATACCTCCTTGGTTATGTGTTGAAACTTTTCGGTTTTTCGATGGGGGAAGGCTGCCGCTGTGTCGGGCGCCCTCCGCGCGTGTTGTGAGAACGGTGGGAGAGAGCCAAGCCCTCTCCCACCGTTTCTGCTCAATCCAGCCCCAATGAGCCGTATCTATAGGCCCGTATCTATAGGCCCATGGCTATGGGGCCGTGGCTAGTCCAGATCGTCCCAGTTGGCCTGGATTTCCTCCACGATGGTCTCGGGCGGAACTCCGCCGACGAAGTCAACCATGCCTTCCCAGAAGGCGCCGGCGCCGATCTCGGCGGGCATCATGTCCGAAGCGTCAAAGCGGAACGTGTCGCCGCCTTCCACTACGGTCCGCGCCAGGTCACGCATGACCTCATTCGGATAGACATCGTAGTCAGTGTCGTGGTGCGGGAAGAGCGCGGTTCCCGTCTCTGCCCAGGCGCGAGCACCGTCAAAGGTGCCGAGGAAATCCATAAGCTCCCGGACCTCGGGACGGTCGTCCATCATTACGAACTGATCTCCGCCCCCGTAGACAGGCCTGCCGTGCTCCGGATCGATCTCCGGGAACACGAAGAATCCGATCTCTTCGTCGATGTTCTCGAGTGCCCAGTCCGGAACCTCGTTGAGAATGAAGTTCCCCTGGCGGTGGAGCATAGCCTCCGACGGATCGCGGAAAAGTGCGCGTACTGGTTCACCGATTCCGGTGCCGCGGATATAGTCGGTGCCACCGAGGACGTAGTCCTCATTGAGCCAGATTTCTTCAAGATACTCGAAGGCTTCGAGGACCTCAGGAGAATCGAACGGAAGGTCGTTGGTGATCCAGTCGTCGTACTTTTCCGGGCCTGCGGTGCGCAGCATGATGTCCTCGATCCAGTCGGTGCCGAGCCAACCGGTTGCGCCGCCGGCTTCCATTCCGATGGCCCACGGCTTGATTCCATCCTCGACCATCTGGTCCATCAGATCGATCATCTCGTCCCACGTTTCGGGTTCTTCATAACCGCGAGCGTCGAACTCCTTCTGGGGATACCAGACGAGGCTCTTGGTGTTCACGCGATGGAACATGCCGTAGAGCTCGCCGTCGTAGGAGCCGTAGTCTCTCCAGGCTTCACCGTAGTTCTCGTCGACGCGCTCCTCGAGCTCGTCCGGCAGGGGAATCAAAGCATCTCGGCGCGCCAGAGTCTCCATGACTCCCGGTTGCGGGATTGCTGCGACGTCCGGCGGATTGCCGGCCTCCACGCGAACCATTATCTGCGTGTTGAAGTCGGGATCACCTTGGTACTCGACCTCGATTCCGGTCTCCTCTTCGAAGTCTTGGAGGATGGAGTTGAAATGGGCTTCATCCGGACCGCCGAACGGGCCCATGATCTCCACGGGTTCAGTTACTTCTTCCTCCTGTTGTCCGTTTGCCACGAGCGGCAGAACAGCAACGCTTGCGAGTAGCAGCACGAACCCAACGGTTTGTGCGAGGCGTTTCATATCACTCCTCCTTCTGTGAGTGTTCACATCTTGTGTTCCGGGCGATCACTCCCTACAATGGGGTGACGATTTGGCTCGCCCGGTGAGCCTTTTCGGGATGGCGGCTTCTCCCCTCGGCTTTGTCTGTCTCGGGGAGACCGCCTCCCTTTCTGGAATGTTGCTCTTGGGATCCATGTGCGGGTTTACCCCGCCTCATCCCTGGATCCTCGGGGCCTTCGCGCAACGGCGTGGCCCCTGCCTGTTCAGTGACTCTCTATCGCGGCATATCACCTCCTTTCCCTTTTTCGGGCTTGGTCTTACCGGGCCGGCTTGGGTGCTTTGTGGTGCTTGTGGTCTTCTGCCGGCCCGACGGGCCGTATTGGCGCTCTGTTTCCGTAGAGCGTGAACCCGTAGTCGCCGGTGCATCATTCGCAACCGCGGCATCGGGCCAAGCTTCACCTTGGTCTTCCGGGACGATTGTGTAACCTTCCACCTCCGGGACAGAAGCGTCTTGATCGTAGTCGATCCGGATGCGGAGAGGCCCGGTGACACCTTCCAACTGGAACGTTGCCGCGACCAACCCGTCGAAAGCGAAGACCTCGGCGATTCCATCTTCCAGCAGAAGCTTTAGCTCGAGTTGGGGCCCGGAATCCGGAAGGGGAACTCGCCTGCTATAGTCCAACTGCCCCGGGCTCTCGCTGTCGGCGGCGGTTCGAGCCAGATGCAGATGGCCGGAAGGCCCGTCGTAGGTGAAGTCGAGTAGTGGGACCAATCGTGCGCCGGCTGCGCCGGAGCTCGGGGGAGTACTCCCCGCGGCAGTACTCCCTGCGCCCGCTTGTTCCGGCTGCTCGTGAAGCCATTCGATACGGATACGGATCGAGTCGGAGCCGTCTGCGCGATTGCGGAGCGTCAGTTGGAACGGGAAGGCCAGTTGAACTTGGTCGAATGAGATATGGCCGTCTTCGTGGACTGCCGGCGTTGAGCGAGGCGGAAAATACGCTTGGTACGTGCTCACCGGCTCTTGGCGGAGCAATGCTGGGTCGCCGCTGCGCTCCTCCGGATACGGCTCCTCCGGGGAAACTGCTATCGAAATACGCCGGGGAATGGTCAACATTCCCGTGACTTTCCGGGGGTGACTGGCTAAACGGTGAGCGTATGCCGAATTGTTTGCCCAAGCGACGGCAATTGGGCTGGATCCGCTCGGAAGTCCATGCCAGAACTGTACGGCATAGAAGTCCGGGCCATCGTCGAGTCTGCGCTCTTGACGGAAATCGGGATGAAACTGCTCGCCGTCAAACCGCCCAGTGACATAACGTACGCCTGAGAAGCGCGCATCGGTCGGGTGTGCAAGGGAGTATACCAATGCCCATCGGTTGTACGGGCCGTCGGGGAACCGTACCAGATTGGGGCATTCACAGACGTCGGGCACATAGGGAAGGGCGTATGTCGAAGCACGATTCCACTCGATCAAGTTTTTGGACCAATAGAATCGGATGCAGTCGCCCGCGGAGATGCACGCTATCCATCTTGATGTCTCATGGTGATAGATGACTTTTGGGTCGCGGAAATCGCGTAAACCGTCGTTTTCAATAACGGGATTGCCGGGGTACCACCTCCATGTCCGCCCTTCGTCGTGTGAATATGCAATGGATTGCGTCTGAAGAAGATTGTCCTCACCGGGAACGCGCTTGGCCGTGGTGAGAAACGCAACGAAACCGGCAGAGCTTTCCGGGAAGAGCCCCGAGGAGTTCTCCGAATCCAGGACGATCGAGCCGGTAAACGGCATCCCCAGCACCGGATGCGGGGATATGGCTACACCGTGATCGTACCACTGGAGTAGATTGGTGCTCGTGGCATGTCCCCAGTGGATGTTTCCCCATTCCGTCCCCGAAGGGTTGGTTTGATAGAAGAGATGGTATACGCCCCGGTAATACACGAGTCCGGCCGGGTCGTTGATCCAGGAGGCAGTGGGTCCGAAATGCAGTCCCGAAACGTTGGAGCGAGACGAGCCGAAAGCCGATGAATCGTTTGCAAACGCTTTCATAGGCGAAGTGGAGTCTTTCATCTTAGTTTCCTTCTCCCGTGCTCCTGGTGGCGCCATTTGGTAACTCCGCCGTGTCTTCGAGGGAATACTCCGAGTCCGTGCCGGCTTCGCGAGACGATGAACGTCTCACAACTACGCGAGGCTGAAGGAGAGTCAGGTTTGGTTCGTTATCGCCTTGGCCGGCAAGCCGCCGTCTGAGGAGCTCGATGGCCCGATGCGCCATCTCCTGTAGTGGCTGTGCCACGGAAGTGAGCGAAGGGCGGTGGATGCGTGCCAGGTACGTGTTGTCGAAGCCGACCACGCTGAGGTCTCCCGGGGTACGGCGACGGTACTCCGCTGCCGTGTTGAGCGCCGCAAGAGCCACAAAATCGTTGAGAGCAAAGACGCCGGGGGTCTGGCGCCCTTCCTCGGAGTCAAAGAAGCGACGCACGGTACTTTCCACGTCGATGGTCTCGACCGAGTCGTAATCGACCTTGACGCAGGGGATTCGATCCGGGGACACTCCGTTGGCAGCCGCTTCCCGCCGAAAACCGTTGAACTTGGCGTCCTGTTTCTTACCAAAGTAGGCGAGGCGCGTATGACCTGCGGAGAGGAGGTGTGCTGCTACCATAGCTCCGCCGGCGTTATGATCGACACACACCGAATCAAGCTCAGGGTGCTGTTGGGTGACTACGACAGTGGGGATCTCCGCCTGCCGGAGTTTCCGGATACCGGGTGATTCCGCCCTGCAGGGAACGATTACCACCCCGTCGACCTGCCGCCGGATGAGGGAATCGACTTGTTGGCGCTCGATGTCTTCTGCAGCATTGGTGTGACAGAGGACGATCGCGTAGCCCGATAGGAACGCTTCCTGCTGGAGCAGCTTGACAATATCGGCAAAAAACGGATTGGAGACATCGGTTATCACCACTCCGAGCAGGAACGATCGGGTGCCGACAAGTGTCTGAGCTACCTGGTTTGGCTTATACCCGAGACGGGTTATCCATTCGTTCACGGCCCGGCGTTTTTCCTCGCTGACCCACGCTTTGCCGTTGAGTACCCGCGACACGGTGGCGGGGGACACATTTGCGTGCCGTGCTATGTCCTTTATCGTTATCATACGCTTCAATCAGTTTATCAGCCGCACGAAGCCGCGTGCGTCCGCAAGGCGCAGCTAGGAGCCCCTCGCCTCTGATAACGTTTTCATGTTCTCACGAGGTTTTCACTCCGTCAACCCTTGATTGCGATGTTTCTCCTGTCTCTATTCTCCATCGCGGTGCCTGAGATCGGCACGCTCTCCCGTGCCGCCCTTCG
Organism: Spirochaetaceae bacterium; assembly: GCA_003554375.1. GTDB lineage: Bacteria > Spirochaetota > Spirochaetia > DSM-27196 > SKKC01 > PWGF01. The sequence goes on along the minus strand of PWGF01000426.1, from coordinate 3,335 downwards.
CTACCGGCCGCCCCTGCTCCCTTCTGGGTCGAAGCCGGGGCCGGCCTCAGGGCTCGACTCACCGGTATGCTTGGCGCCGACGGCGGGCGCCGGGGGCGCAACCGGGCGGGGACCGCTGTCGAAAACCAACTCCGTCCCGTTTCCAGGTAGCCTGCCTACTACAGCGACAGTACCCTGTCTACCACACTGAGGTTAGGGGCCAGAAATCGAACTCCTTCAATCGCACCGTGCCACCTTCCGCAAACAACTCGATCCCGTCGGAAGAGTGGTCAGGAAAGATTCGATTTGTCATTGCAACCTGTCCGCGGTCCGCGAATACTTCGACCGAGGAGCGATCAACCAGAATCCTCAGAGTAATCCCGCCGTCGTGGAGGGGGAGAGGGACACGCTGAACGGGCCCGGGGAAGTCCGGGTCAAAGTCGGAGCGCCCCGACTGAGTGCGATCGACGTACAGCTCCTCTTCGGCAACGTCGTAGCCGATCACCGTTTGTTCCTCTTCGCCTTTTCTCAGCCGTAGCCCGAACGTATGGGCGTCTTGGGGCTCAACCTTGACTACGAGCTCGTAGGAGATTCCTTCCAGTGCATCGTCCGTGTAGGCTGAGTCGGAATCAGAGATGGAGACGTCCTTGAGGTGCACTCCCTCCCCGCGCAAGCTTTTGAGCTCTTCCACAGGTTGTTGGGCCAGTTTCGGTCCCTCAGCTGTCTGGATCAGTCGAACTTGACGTGGCACTGTCATGGCGCCGCGCCATGGGTCTGTCGGTTTGTTCCGTGCGTAGTTCCAGTTGCTCATCCACGCTAGCCGGACGTGTCGATCGTCGGGCATTCCGCTGTACGATTGGGAAGCGTAGAAGTCCGGGCCATAGTCGACCCAATGGACTTCACCTTCCGTCTCCGGATCCTTCCGAAACGTGGAACCGTCGAATGTGCCGACGAAGTACTGTGCTCCCGAGCCGCCGGCTATGGCCCCGTCGTTAATGTCGACTTGCAGGACCCAGCGGGATTCCCCATTGCTTCCTTCAACCGGCAACCTGAAGAGGTCAGGGCATTCCCAGTGTCCGTCGGTGGACCCGGCCGGCCCGAACTCGCTTTCCAGCTCCCAGTCCAACAAGTTTGGCGAGCTGTAAAACTGGATTCTGTGGAACGTAGGCAGAGCGACCGCCATGATCCAGCGATCCGTATCTTCGTGCCAAAAGACCTTGGGGTCACGGAAATTGGAGCGAAGGTCATCTACGACCGGGTTCCCTTCATAGTGCTCCCAGGTTCTTCCGTTGTCCAGGCTATATGCGATGCGTTGGTCCTGGATGCTTCGCATCTTGTGATGGCCAGTGTAGATGGCTACGAGGGGTGGGGTATCGGCGGTACCTAGCCCGCTTGTATTATCCGCATCGAACACGGCGCTGCCGGAGTATATGTGGAGCTCATCCGTCTCCTCTATGGCTACGGGAAGGTGCTCCCAGTGGACGAAATCGCTACTTACCGCGTATCCCCAGCTCAGGTTCCCCCAGTCATTGCCCGAAGGATTGTGCTGATAGAAGAGATGGTATTCACCTTCGTGATAGACCAAGCCATTGGGATCGTTCATCCAGTTCTGCGGCGGGGTGAAGTGGTATTGCGGCCGGTACGATTCGTCGTACTCCCGAGGCTCCTCTTCAGTAGTGGCACAAGACGCTGCCAGGAACGCGCTCAAGAGCGCCACAGCAGCGACGCGGAGTCCTCTACCGCGTGAGCCTTCGCGTTGGTCCGCCGGCATTTCCGACTTAAGAGTGGGATTCTCCCCGGTTACACGGTGACGTACTTCTTTGTTCGTGGCCATGCTGGCTCTGCCTCCTCACTGGATCCTTTTGCCTCTCGGACGCCTCTCGGAGCTGCCCCGCCGGTCCAGTATCGAGTGTGCTCCGAAGTACGCACCCTGAATGATGCTGATAACGTTTGCATAGTCGCACCGAAGTTGCAGTCTGTCAAACACACTGCTAGAAGAATAGTGGCTGGCTTGTCCTTGGCGTAGTGTACGAGCCTTTACAGTGTTTCGATCCGCACGCATTCGCGGATCAAGGGAATAGATGCGGCGTCCAGGTAGCCAGGGAGAAGTGACAGCGCGTTGGCGGTCCCGGCGGCGATACCGTCGGCCAAGGCAGCTCGGAGGGCGGAGCTGTCAGGTGCAAGTGTTGCAAAGGGTTGGTCCCGGCGGGCAAGGAGCGCGATGACTCCGGCAGAAAAGGCATCGCCGCTTCCGATAGGATTCACGATGTTCGCTAAGTCTTGGGGAAGTGCCTCTTCCAGCCGATCGCCAAGCCGCCCCCGGAGTGCGAGAGAGCCGTTGTACGCTTCGGCGCCCTCCGCTCCGCGCGTCACGAAGATCCAGCGCACCCCGAACACCTGCACCACATGCCGGTACGCCTCCTTCCGCTGCTCCGCCGTCTCAACCGGCAACCCGGTAAGCTCTTCCAGCTCGTTTTGGTTCACTTTCAGGATGTGAGGTCCCGTTTCCAGGGCCCGCCGGGCGTGGTCCCGGGAGGAGTCCAGCAAAACCAGCACTCCGGCTGCTTGCGCCGCCTGGGCGAGATCCGCGTAGCAATCCTCGCTTTCTCCCCGCATGGCGGTACCCTGAAGCGCAAGGAGCGAGGCTCCGGCCAGGTGCGAGCGGACCGCCCGGTGGTGCGCGTCTCGCTCGGCGGCGGTAATATGAGGCGCGGGCTCAACGAGCTCGGTGATGCGACCGGCTGATTCAGAGCCGGCGCCGCCTGGGCCGTCCCCGGTTTCGATCACCGTGGTGCATACCCGGGTCTCACCTTCGATCTCGGTGAGGGCGGTAGCCACGCCGTCTGCTTGGCAGGCTGCGCGATAGCGCGCTCCGGTCGTGCCTCCCGCATAACCGAGCAACTGTTGCGAAACGCCCAAGGCATGGAGAACCCGCGCGAGATTCGCCCCTTTCCCGGCGGCTGATTCGTGTACCTCCGCGATCCGGTTAACCTCTCCACACCGGAGGTGTGTAAGTCGGTACGTCTTCTGCCACGTGCTGTTCTGCCCTATTACGAGCACCCGAAACGGGGGCCGGCCGGCTGAATGCTTTGCGCTCATGGGTGGTTACTTCCTCAGTAAGCGTGATTCTATAGTGCAGCGCTCCGGTTGTCGATTGTGCTCGGAAGCCTGATAAGAGAGAACCGTGGTCCCGTGGGCCGGCGGTTCGGCAAGCAGCCGTTGCCGCTGGACAGCCTGGAGGTTATCTTCCGGGGTCAAGGAGGAAACATGGAATATAGGCGACTTGGAACTTCAGGATTGAAGGTGAGCGAGCTCTCGTTCGGTTCTTGGGTTACCTTTGGCAACCAGCTACAGGT
>PWGF01000127.1 GCA_003554375.1 Spirochaetaceae bacterium | reverse complement strand
CAAGCGATTTGAGGAGATGCGAATCGACATGGACGCCCGGTTCCGCACGACCAACCGCATGATTATGGCGTTCTTTGCGCTGGTGACGGTGGTATCGGCGGTCGTTCAGATTCTGTGAGGGGGAGTGCCGGAGGAGACGGGGTGCGTTGCCGACGACAATTCTCGCCAGCCCCGGGGCAAGCGGTCTCTCCGCGCCAGTAATCCCCCCTCTCGGCTAATACTCCCCCTGCGCTCCCATCCGGAAGTATTCAAGAACGCGCGGCCAGGAATCCGCTGCCGCCGCGGCGTCGCCCTCCGCGGATCCGCCCGGCGGCCTCCGGGCACGGCCGGCCGCGGCAAGGCCGACATGAGTGTACTGCGGTACATACGGAACGTTAAACCAGTGACCGGCGTCTTCGTATGATCGGTGCTCGTGCGGTGGCTCGTAGTCGATTTCGCTGAGCCGTTGGGCTACGCCCTCCTGAAACACCGCGGCCTTCACATAGACATCTTCGAAACCGGAGATCAACAGAACCGGCGCATTGGAGTTCTCCACTCGGATGCGCACCTCTTCGTCTATGAGCGGCTCAACGACGCGCCAAAGCTCCCCGGGCTCGGGGCTCTCCTTCCCGCGCGCCTCTTGCTCCACAGTGGCTTCCAGGACGTTCATCCGAGAGTCCGACACATAAGGCAGGGGTTCTTCCGCGAAGCTCCATGCGCTCGTCTGCCGCTCGCGGCGGTCTCGGGGAAACGCCCCCTGTTTGAGGCCCGGACCGTGCCATGAGACGATCGCGCCGATCCCGTCGAGATACTCGCCTGCGATAAGGGCAAGCTCCCCGCCCGCCGAAGCGCCTCCCACGCCGACGGGTACGGAGGCAACATCCGGGCGTTCCTGCAACCAGTCGATCGCATCCTGGACGTACTCTATGGGGCGCTCCACGAGCGCTTCGGGCAGATCGCCAATTCCTTCAAGACGAGCTCCGAGCTGCTCAGCGTTCTCCGGCTGGAAATACAGCGGGGCAAATCCCCGGTAACCACGGGAAGCCAGGGTCATGGGTTTAAAGCCCAAAGGGGTTGCCGGGCGCCCATGGAGGAGAACGATCCCCGGCACCTCTTCGTCCGTATCGGGCGAGAAATAGCCGCCGACTACCCCGTCTTCGGCGATCCATTCGCGCTCCACTCCGTCCGTGCCGAAATGCCGCAGGAGCTCCGCGCGGGCTTGCCTCCCGGATTCGGTTTCCGCGCTCAGCTCGACCTCCATGCCTGTTTGGGGCGGAGAGTAGCGCATAATCCTCTCGGCTTCTTCATGCGGCTCCATCGACCAGAACAACCCCATGGGGTCGGCAGTATCATAGGAACCGGAAACCGGCACCTCCTCGCCAAGGTGCACAACCCCTTCGGCGTCGGCGGTGTAGGCGGCTTCCGATACCCAGCGGTTGTCGGCTCGGTCGCGCGTCTCGGCGGCGAGCACCACCTCTTCGTCGGGATCGGCCCCGCTCACCGCAATCTCGATTTCCTCGTCGAGGCGCGACTCCCGCGGCGCTTCGATCTCGAGGTCGTGGGATGTGCACGCAGTGACTACTGCAATTGCAACACTTGATACTGCAAGAACGAAAGCAAATCGCATACCTCAGCCCCTTTCTACAAAGAGCTTAGTCATAACAAGCAGGTTTGTGCAGTATCCGAATTTCCCGTAGCTCCACAGAACGACTGACACGTAATCCCTCCAGCGGGATCAGAGAACGCTCCGGGATGAACTTCCACGGGCGAGCATGAGAAACGCTGCTTGTGCGCGTTCCGTCAAAGAAACGGCAGGAGAAGCCCCAGACCGAAGGCGATCATGACCATCCCCGCCACGCCCTCGATGCCGACGTGGAGCACCTCGCCGAGCCGCCCGTCGAAAGCTCCCAACACCGCCCGCTTCGAGAGCACGGCCACCACGGATACCGCGGTGAGCGTGACCGCCATCCCTACTGAGAAGAGCACCACCGCGTACAGGCCGAGCGACACCACTCCCAACGAGAGGGCAAAGATCAGAATCATCGCGGAGCCCGGGCACGGCACAACCGCCGAGATCACGATCGCCGGCAACAACCCCACTCGCCCCTTCATACGGCGTATGAGCCCGGCACCGTGCTCGTGGTGGTGCTCGTGGTGGTGCTCCTGCTGGGGCGGATGCGCCGGCGCATGGTCGTGCTGGTGATCGTGGCGGTCCTTGTCTCCGCGGCCAGAGCCGTAGCGCTGCCCGTCACCCTGCCCCTGATGCCCTTGCTCGCGTTCATGCCGGCGCCGGTGCTCCCCGTTGGGGGCGGAGGTTGTTCCGTAGGAGTCATTCGCGGGGCCGGCGGAGCGACCCGCGCGAAGACCGAGAGCCTCACGAGCTTTGGATACGACGAGAAACGCGCCCACGAGGAGGATGCCCGCCGCGGTCACCGCCTGGAGATACCGGGTTGCGTCATCAAGGGCGACCGAGAGAGACGCCTCCAACACGTAGTACGCTCCCAGGACTACCGCCACCGCCGCCAACGAATGGACGGCAGCCACCCCCAGGCCCGCAAACACCCCGTAGCGAACCGGCGCGTCGGCGGATACGAAATACGATACCAGTAGCACCTTCCGATGCCCGGGGAGTGCAGCATGCAAGAGCCCGTAGAGAAATGCCACGAGCCCAATCACGAGTACTGCAGCGGCCGACCCTTCGGCCGCCGGAGGAGCCTCTCCGGACTCGGCCGGCGCCGCCCCCGCTGCGGCCGTTTCACCCGTAGCCTCACGGATGAGGCCGGCAATCCGGGCGTTGAGCGTACGCTGTTGAGCACGGAGAAACGCGTTTAGCCGGGGGAAGAGGGGCCGGCCTGCGCCGAACGAGATCAACCCATCGCGGAGCGCACCGCTCCTCGAGTCCGCATCCTCCGCAGCCGCCTGGCCCGTGTCGCCTTCCGAGTGAGCCGCCGCTCCGTCCCCTCGACCGGGTGGGTCGCCCTCGCCGGTGAACGGGTTCTGCGCCTGAGCGCGAAGTACTCCGCCAGCCAGTGCTACAATTCCCACGATGAGAAGAACTCGTACTCGCATGCGTAACCTCCCACATCGTCCGTAAGCCTGGAAGATCACTTCTCGGCCCTCTCGCGCCACAGTCTCAGCGGTGCACGCCATCTCGGCGAACCCGGAGCGTATATTCCTCTATATCGACCGCTTCGCGGGCCTTGTCAAGCAAAGGCTCGGCTCCCGTCGCGCCTCCGGCGCTACCGCAGCTTCCGCTCCTCCTGTCGCTTCCCGCCTCGAGCTCATCTCGGCAGTCCCGGCGACGTCCCTGGGGTACCGCCCTCCCCGTCCTCCCCGGAGCTCAACCGGATGTCGCGGCCTTGAACCGTTGTGCACACCGCCGACATATGATACTGAGGAAGCGATATGAGTACGGAAGGCCATCTCCCTCCTCCGAGCCGCGATGCTCGCCGGCAATTCGTAGACGCGGGCACACCCCCCGCCGGCGTTGTTCACGGCGGCACCCGTGGTGCAAACAGCCGCCTCTCCGTTGCGCTCCGTCTCTTTGCCGTGGCGGCGCTCCTCTGCGCCGCCCTAGCCTCGCCGGGAACGCTCGGCGCCCATCCGCACGTTTTCATCGACGCCCGGGTGACGTTCCGGTTTGACGAGAGCGAGCTGTTGGGCTGCGAAGTAGAATGGCAGTTCGACGAGATGTTCACGTCCATGATCGTTCTCGATTTCGACGTTCCTCGCGACGGGGACTTCTCGAAGGAAGATATCCGCACGATCGAGGAAGGCGCCTTCCGAAACCTCCGCAACTACGATTACTACACCTACTTTTTCGTGGACGGCGAGAAGCATCCGGCCACCGAGGCCCGCGAGTTCACCAGCTTCATGCGCGGCGGCCGGATCGTCTACCGCTTCTTCGTGCCGTTTCGTCATCCGATTGACGCCGAGGAGCAGCGCGTGCGCGTGCGGATCTACGACGAGACGTTCTTCACCGACATCGCGTTCCAGGACCACGAGCCGATCGCAGTGGAAGCGGACGCTCCGCTTGACTACGACTACAGTGTCACCCGAAACGAGGACGTCGATATCCACTACGATCCTATGAACCAGTCCGTGAGCCGCGAGGACGCCGACTACACCGGCCTAGCGCACCCCTACGAAGCGGAGCTCCGCTTCCGCCGCCGGTGAGCGCAGCCGCCGCGGCCGGCTCGGGCACCCTGGCGCCGTAGCATAGACCGCCTACGGCCGGCGCAGCACGAACACTCCCCAGCCGAAGTAGCGGCGGCCGTAGGTCAGGTACGCGCGCCGGTTATGGTCGCGGAAGCGGCAGATTTCCTCGAGCTCCGGGTCATCCGGATGCTCGCGGAGCCAGTCGGAGAGCGCGAGCCACTGCGCCGCCTCGTATCGATCCCATCCGTGTCCGCCGGCAACGACCATTTCAACCAGATCGAGACCCACCGACTCGAAACGATCGAGCGTCCCGGAAAGCGTCGTGAAGAGCTCCCGGTCGCCGCCGGCGATGCCGTCGTATGCCTCCGGGGGCGGCTCCTCGATCCAGTACGGCTCTCCCACCAGGATCAAGCTATCCCGGTCCCGGAGCCCGGGCACCATCTTTGTCAGAGTGCCGGCAAGGCCGTCTCCGATCCAGGTGGCTCCGAGGCAACTCACGATGTCGAACTGGCCTTCGGCCACGGGGAAGGCCGCCGCATCCGCCCGCATGAACTCGATCGAATCCGTCACCGCGAGCTCCGCGGCGCGGGCTCGCGCGTGTTCTAGAAAGTGCGAGCTGATATCGACTCCAACCCCGGTGATGCCCCACGTGGCAGCCCAACGAGTAAGCATCTCTCCTTTGCCGCAGCACAGATCGAGCTGCCGCGCCCCCGGCTGGAGCCGGCATAGCTCGCCCAAAAGCATCAGCTGTTCCTCGGTGAACGGATTTAATATGCGATGATCGCGCTCGGCGATCTCGTGAAAACGCAGTGACAACAGGTCCTCCTTGTCTCCTCACCCAGGCGCGCCGGCATTTCTCGCCGCTTCGGCCGCCTCCGGTCCAGCCTTCATGATGGTGATCCGAGCTCGCTCGTCCTGGTATCCGCACGCGCCACTTTCGGCCCGTGCCGCTGAAGCCCCCGTCACAGTCCGGACCGCCGCTCGCTCAAGCCGTCCCAGTCCGTGCCATCGGTCGTCCAAGCCGCCGCGGTCCGGGCCGTCGCCCGTTCACGTCGTCGTTCGTCCGGCCCGTGGCAGTCCGAGCCGTCGGTAGGCGCGACCGGCCCTGCTCCCGGCCGCTACAGGACGAACACCCAGAGGAGCGCACCGGCGGCAAGTACCAGGGCTGCCGCCGTACCCGAGCACCCGCCGGCTGCCCCTTTGGTCTCCACCTCGCGCCACTCGAGTTGCTCTTTCCAGGACCGATCGCCACGCCGATACTGCTTGAAGAGCGATTTGACCTCATCTAAGGACAGCTCCTCGTTCACGCTCCGGAACTGCCGCCCCTCCTCCTCGTAGCCGACGACCAGGCCGTCGGGGAAATTCCCTCCGGTCTGGATGAAGCCGCCACCTCCCTGGAGCATCAGGAAGGCATCCTCGTGGTCCGCCGCATCCTCGAACGCGCCGTCGATGTCGGCGTCCGTCGGGTTCTTAATGGCAACGCCGTGACTCCGAATCAGTTTCACACAGGCTCTCCTCTCTACCGCGAGTTCAACTGCGCGCCCGTAGTCTCCTCGCGTTGCCGGGCAGTCGATCAGTATCGCGTCCCGGTTCAACTGCGCGCCCGTAGTCTCCTCCCCCTGTACGTCCCGACACTATAACCCAAGTAGCCGGCTGACGCACGCGCTACTCCGAATTCGCTGCAGCGTTTCGGTGAGTTGCCGGCGCGTTCGGCCGTCCACCAGCGCGGTGGCTTCACTCGGGCCGCGACTCCCCAGATGCGTTTGCCCTGCTGCCCGCCGGCCCGCACTATTTTGGTTGACTGCGGCAAGAAATGAACGTACGATGGGGACGAGGAGTAAGCTATGAAGCGATTTCTAGTGAGCGTCCCGGTGGCAATCATTCTTCTCGTAAGCTGCGAGACCGTCCCGGAAGAGCCTGCGCCGGAAGAGACCGTGCCGCAAGAAAAGAACGGCTACGAGCTCGTCTGGTCGGATGAGTTCGAGGGCGATGAGCTCGACACCTCGAAGTGGTCCTACATGTACGGTACCGGCGAACAGTTCGGGCTTGTCGGCTGGGGTAACAACGAGCTGCAGTACTACACCGATCGGCCGGAGAACATCTACGTCAGCGACGGCAAGCTGCATATTCGTGCCAAGGAAGAAGAGCACGAGGGGATGGATTACACCTCGGCCCGCATACGGAGCTTGGACAAAGGCGACTGGCGATACGGGCGGTTCGAAGTCCGTGCCAAGTTGCCGGAAGGACAAGGCATCTGGCCGGCGGTCTGGATGATGCCGAGCCACGACGTATACGGCGGCTGGGCCGCAAGCGGCGAGATCGACATCATGGAACTGGTCGGCCATGAGCCGGATGTCGTCCACGGCACCCTGCACTACGGCGGCGCCTGGCCGGACAACACCTCGAGCGGCTCATCGTATCAGCTCGATTCCGGAACCTTCTCCGACGACTTCCACAACTTCGCCCTCGAGTGGGAAGAGGGAGAGATGCGCTGGTATGTCGATGGGGAGCTGTACCAGACGCAAACGAGCTGGTACACAGAAGGCTACGAGTTTCCCGCGCCGTTCGATCAACCGTTCCATCTCCTATTGAACGTAGCGGTCGGAGGCAACTGGCCGGGGAGCCCCGATGAGACCACCGAGTTTCCACAGGAGATGGTGATCGACTACGTCCGCGTCTATCAGAAGCCCGGCGCGGATAACACACCGAGCGAACCCGTCCCCGCCGAAGAGGATCCGGAAGACGCCCCGGAGGAGGACGACATCGAGCCCTCATTCTCCCCTGAGGATCTGGAGCAGCTATCGCTTCCGATCGACTTCGAAGACGACGCCGTAGACTGGGATTACAGCTTCTTCGGCTTCGAGGGCGGTGAAGTATCGATTGTCGACAATCCCGCTCCGGACGACGTGAACAGCAGCCCGAGGGTCGCCCGCATGGTGAAACACCCGGGCCAGTTCTGGGGCGGCGCCTTCTCCCACATCGGCGAGCCGTTCCGGTTCACCGAAGATGCGCACACCATCACCATGCATGTCTGGTCGCCCCGGGAAGCGGTCCCGGTACTCATGAAAGTCGAGCAGCAGGACGGAGACCGGACCTATGAGACAACCGAGCCCACCACCACGAGCGGCGAATGGGAAGAGATGACCTGGGACATGAGCGGCGCCGGATTCACGCGCGAGTGGGACCTCATAACGGTAATCTTCGATTTCCGCGAAGGTGGAGCCGGAGACGGCAGCGAGGAGTTCACCTGGTACTTCGACAATCTCGACGTGGACTCGGAGAGGTGAGATCGAAAAGGAGCTCAGGCTGAGCGGTTCATCGCGTTCAGGGAGGGCCAAAAGCAGTTGACGTGTGCTTGAACCCGGCATACCATCTATAATCAAATATTTTCAGATGAAGGAGAGATGGTATGCGGGTTCGTACACTAGTTTTTGTTGTTGTTGTTCTTCTCTTGATTCCGTCTGCAGCTTTTGGCGCAGATGGGTCGCGTCCACGGAACCTCATTTCCTTTAATCCGCTGGGGCCCCTTATCGGACTCTACAGCGGATCGTTCGAACACGCGCTCGATGATGAGGTGAGTGTCGCAGTCTCGCCTACGTACTACAACTGGAATTTTGGTCTGCTCGGCTTGTTGACCGACGACGACTGGACGTTCTGGTACTTCAGCGTAGACGGCGGTGCCAACTACTACTTTGACCGGACTCTGGAAGGCATCTACGCGGGCGGAGTTGCCGTTTTGGGCTACGGCACCGTTGGCTACCGGACCGAGAAGGTGAACACCCTCGTCCTGGGGGCGCAAGGCCACGCGGGCTACCGTTGGATCTTTGACTGGGTAGCGGTTGCACCGCAGATCGGCATGCGATACGAGGTCGTAACCGCCGACTACGAGGGAGAGCTGGGCGCCGTTCCTCCCACCAGCGTAGGTGGGTTCAGCTTCCCAATCGCCATCCAGGTGGCTCTCGCGTTCTAGCCCTCAAGGACGGATACGAACAAACCGAGTTCCGGAGCAGCTCCGGGGCTCGGCCGGCTCAGGCGGGAGACCCCCGGGCGCCCAAATGCAGGCAAACGCAGGCCCTCGCCCTCAGCTCTCCGTTCCCGCGACCTAGTCACGCGCGTGAGTCCGGCTCCCCCCCACCGGCAGTAAGCCGCCTCGATCCATGCATGGAGTGTGTCGCCCCGTTCGCCTTCGGCTGCCGGCTGGTCCGGCGACGGCCGTTGCGCGAAGGCGCTTGCGCGGCGGGGCGCTACCGGCTCGCCCAGCGCTTACCTGGACGCCTCGAGCAGACTCCGGAACT
>PWGF01000227.1 GCA_003554375.1 Spirochaetaceae bacterium | reverse complement strand
GAGCTTCAATATCGGTTCGGTCTGCCGTGCGATGAAGACGATGGGACTCCGTCGCCTGGTGCTCGTCCCCAAGGAGGAGTGGAGCTACGACGCGGAGCAAGTCCGGTTCATGGCAGTCCACGCGTTCGATGTCTACGAAGCCGCGGTGACCCATCCCACCCTTGCCGAGGCTGTGGCAGGATCGACGCTGTCGGTGGGCTTCACCCGAAGGCGGGGCAAGCAGCGCAAGAAGAGTTTTGCGCATCCGGAGGACCTGGCGCGCCGAGTGTCGCGGACGGAGGGGCCGATTGCGCTCGTCTTTGGAAACGAGGAGCATGGGCTTACGACCGATGAGCTGCGCCAGGTAGCGCTTGCGTGCACGATACCGACCGCACCGGACTTTCCCAGCCTGAATCTTGCCTCGGCGGTTCAGATCGCCTGCTACGTACTCGCTCGCGAAGCGGGCTCGTCGGCGATGCCGGCGAGCTCGCAGGTGGTGCCCCAGGCACGAGTCGAGCGCACGGCGGACACGGCGACCGAGCTCTTCGACGCCATCGGGCTCTTTCGGATCTCCTCACCCGAACCTACCCGGACGCTTCTCCGCGATGCGCTCGCACGAGCGGCGCTCAGTCGTTCGGAAACAGACGAGCTCGAGAAACTCTTCCACAAGGCCCGGCACATGCTCGGGAAGTGAATGGCTTCGAGCGTGAGGCACAGATTGTTGGTGGAATTCCGCCCTCTCTCGGCTTCCACCCATCTCCCGCCCGTCGTGGCACGACCGTTTCCGGCGAAAGATCAGTCGATTTTGCAAGAAATCCGCCTCCCTGCCCTGCAATAAAGGGTAGAAGGAGGAGGTGCCGTGGAAAAACCAGAACACAAGGGCGCCGCGCCCACCCACGGCGAAACCGCGGGCTTCGAGGCGAACGCGGAGGTGTGCATGGCGCTCGAGGAGCTGTTCACCGTGCGCCGCGTCGCCTCGCACTACCCGGAGGCGCCGGAGGCTGATTTACGTTCCAACACGCTCGATCACAAGGATCCCGGGGAAGACGCCGCCCACCTCGATAATGTGACATCCGAGCATCTTCAGTTGTGAGCTATCTTCGACAAGCCGGAGAATCTTGTCCCGCTTGCGCGCGGCCAGACAGACGATGGTTCCGCCGGGTTTGACCACATGCGTTGCGCCGGAGAAGAAGCGCTCATAGAGCCGTACGAGGTCCGCGGCGCCGTGGAGCCTGACGCCGAACGGGGGGTTGGTTACGATCGCGTCGAAGCTCGCGGCAGGCCACAGCTCCTTGAGATCGCGTGCGTCTCCCTGCTTCACGGTGATTCGATCCGCCTTCTCCGGAAATCCTGAAGACCGGAGAATCTCCAGATTGGAGCAACACCCCGCGACGGCTTCCTCCCGTTTGTCCATGCCGAAAAGCTGCGCACCGGGCCAGATATCGGCCGCCTCCATGAGGACGGTGCCGCTTCCGCAAAACGGGTCGAGGACCTTCCACGACGTGCGGCGAGTGACTCCGCCGGCAAGCGCATGTTGTGGCGAACCGTTCTCCGCTTCTCCGCGCTCTTTGTGTCGTTCTTCCACCAGTCGAAGCATGGCGTACGCAACGGCAGGCCGCAGCGAAACGCGCGGGCGCCAGACCCACTGATGTCGCCGATCCAACGATTCTCGGGTGAGCTGCAGGCCGACCATGCAGAGCGAATCGGAAATATCTACCCGGACCTCAGTATCGAAGTTCGCTAAATCCACGGATACATCCGGTCTTTCGTCGATCACGCTCCCGACGGCACGTTCGACATCCGGACTTTGGAACTCATGAGTGCCGATCCTCACGCACGACACACGGAACGTAGTCCCGTTCTCCAAACCGGGAATCTCGAGCTCGCGCACCCGTTCGCACAGCTCGTCGATCAACCGATCCTTCGTTAGCTCCCACCCACCAAGGTCGTGAATGACGTGATATGCGGACCGCAAGGTAAAAAGCTCCGAACATGGCGTCCGGCGCGAGGGGCGATCAAAGGAGACCCGCACATGACCGGCGAAGCCGGCAGGGCGCTCCTCGGTTACCGGGCGAAGGTGACCGCTCTTCTCCACCGCTTCGCGAGATAGAAGTGATTCGAGGCCAGGGTTTGTTGTCAGGCGATATCCAATACTCATGCTGCGTGCTCGCGGCCGGCACCGATGAGCATGCTCGATTCTATCCCGAAGCGCAAGCATCGCCGTCGGACACCACGCCGCCGAGCGTCTCCGCTGGGCACCACGCCGCTGCCGGTTGCGGCAAAAGATCCGTTGATGCTGTGCCTCCGATGATGCTGTACCTCTGACGGGTGAACGCGATAGAGTGTGAACACTATGACCATTGTGGAAGAGCTCGACGAAATCAACGACGCAATCGACACGGGCGGGACGGTGGTGCTCTTTTTCTGGCGAGAAGAGCAGCCTGACGCTTCTCAGTTGTTCAACCAAATCAAACGAACGTGTAGAAGGTTCCCTCCGGTTCAGGCGTACGGCATCTGCTTGGACGAGATCCCCATGGCAGCCTCCAGGTTCAACATTTTCATAAGCCCGGCCGTAGTCATCTACGTGCACGGACGCCAGCGGCTCAAGCAGGTCCACGGCGTTTATCCTGAACAACTCCACGATTATCTGAAAGCGCTCTACACTCGGTAGTCAAGATGCCCCGCTTGACGCTCCGCACGGCACGCGCCGGCTGCGTTGCGACCAGATGACGCGCCGAATGGCAAAGTTTCGTTCGGAGAGCCTGCCTACCTGCGCTCGCCTTCAAAAAGATGCACCAAACTGCTACGGAGACTGCTTGACACTCCACTGTTTCTGTGGACATATTTGGAGGTGAAATCACCTCGTGTCTCGGCCATAAAGGCACAATAATGATCGACACAGAAATCATCCACGTAACCAAGCGTCTGCGGCAGATAGCTCATGCCATTAACAAGCATTCCAAGTACCTCCAAGACGCCTATCGTTTGACATTGCCACAAATCGTGTGTCTACGAGAGATCTATGCGCACGGGCCGATTTCGCTCAGCAAGTTGACCCGCGTAGTCTCTCTGAACAACAGTACGGTTACGGGCATTGTGGACCGCTTAGAGCGTGAGGGACTTGTTCGGCGGGAGCGCACCAGTACCGACCGGCGGCAGATTCACATCCAGATCACCGAGTCCGGAGTTGCGTCCCTGAAGAAAGCACCGCCGCCTCTCAACAAGCAATTCGTAGAAGCGTTCGAGCGTCTTGACGACGCCCGAAAGCAGGAGCTGATCGACGCACTAGATCAGCTGGCCGAGCTTCTCTTCCCGTCCTCCAGAATTACCGGAGTACACGATGTCCCGGAGGTCACCGTGGAGGAGATTCCGGAGGATCTCAAAGGGCTCTCCCCTTCGGAAGAGATCGGAACGCCTCCTGCGGAGCATGAAGCTGGACACGAGGCGCCGCAGACAACTCACTCTGCTCGTCCCGACCCGTAACTTGCCGGCTTCGGTAGCCTACTGACTCACGAATCTACCGGCTCGCGTAACCTGCCGGCTTTGATACGTGTAAACACTCTGTGCGTGTCGCCGCCTCGCTCCGGCGGCGACGTTCGCACGGGTTGCGCGAGCGGGCCGGTATGGACCCCGGCGTAGCGCCCTGACAACGGGGCCGGGAAATCGCGCCACAGTTCGAGTCCCCGATATCGGCGCGGAACGGGACGGAGCGCCCGACTCAAGCCTTCCCCTTCTGCCGCATTTTCGCCCATGTATCCTTGAGTGACACCGTCCGATTGAATACGGGCAGTCCGGAATCGGATGCCTCGTCTGAGGCGCAGAAATAACCGTGCCGCAAGAACTGAACCCGCTCGCCCGGCCGAAGATGCCCGACGGCGGGCTCGGCCGGCGCTCGCCGGTTTGTCTGCCGGCTCTCCGGATTGATGTAGTCGCGCCAATCCTCTTCTTCACCGATTCGATCGGGCCGATCCACAGTGAAAAGGTGGCCGAGAGTACGGACTTCTATCGGAACGGCGTGGTGCGCGCTTACCCAGTGCAGCGTACCCTTGACCTTCCTGCCGTCGGCCGTACCACCGCCCCTGCTTTCCGGGTCGTAACGGCACCGAAGCTCCCGTACCGTCCCGTCGCTCTCTTTGATAACGTCGGTACACGTAACATAGTACGCATGCTTGAGCCGAACCTCACGCCCCGGCGCAAGGCGAAAGAACTTCTTGGGTGGATCCTCCATGAAGTCTCCGCGCTCGATGTAGAGCTCCCGCGTAAACGGCATGCTTCGCGTACCGGCACTCTCGTCCTCCGGGTTATTCTCCGCCTCGAACGTTTCCTCCTGGCCTTCCGGATAGTTCTCGATGACCAGCTTGACCGGATCCAGGACGACCATGCGCCGCTCGGCACTCCGGTTGAGCACCTCCCGAACGCAGAACTCGAGCATCTCGATGTCGAGCACGCTCTCGGTCTTGGAGACACCGACCCGTTCAAGGAAGTCGCGAATCGCCTCCGGCGGGTAACCTCGGCGGCGCATGCCGGCTATGGTGGGCATTCGCGGGTCGCCCCAGCCGTCTACGTACCCCTCGCGCACGAGCTCGGCAAGCTTTCGCTTGCTGAGTACGGTGTACGTGATGTTCAGCGGCGCAAACTCGATCTGTTGGGGGTGGTGAACCTCCAGCTGATCCAGGAACCAGTCGTACAACGGACGGTGGTTCTCGAACTCGATCGTACAGAGCGAATGGGTGATTCCCTCGATCGAATCGCTCTGACCGTGTGCCCAGTCATACGTGGGATAGATGCACCACCGGTCGCCGGTACGATGGTGAGAGACTTTGCGAATGCGATACATCGTGGGATCGCGCATGTTGATATTGGGATGAGCCATGTCGATCTTGGCGCGAAGGACGTGCTCCCCTTCCTCGAACTCTCCTGCTCGCATTCTCTCAAAGAGGTCGAGATTCTCCCCGACACTCCGATCACGGTACGGGCTGTTGGTGCCAGGCTCGGTCGGCGTTCCACGGTACTCTCGGATCTGATCCGGGGTCATGCTGTCGACGTACGCCACCCCTTTTCGGATGAGATCCAGTGCAAACTCGTAGAGTTGCTCAAAGTAGTCGGACGCGTAGTACTCTCGCTCCCCCCAGTCGTAGCCTAACCACCGGACATCCTCCTTTATGGACTCCACGTACTCGGGGTTCTCCCGCTCCGGGTTGGTGTCGTCGAATCGCAGGTTACACAGGCCGCCGTATTCGTGTGCGATTCCGAAGTCGAGCGATATCGCCTTTGCGTGGCCGATGTGGAGATATCCGTTCGGCTCCGGCGGAAACCGCGTATGCACTTTGCTCCCGAACTTTCCCGTTCGGTTATGCTCCTCTACCGTTCGGCGGATGAAGTCGCGCCCCGCGTCCTTCTTGCCGGAATCATCCATGAGCTGGTCCTCCTGTCGCGAATCAGAGCCAAGCTACCATAGAGTCAAACCTGAGCACAATCGAGCTCCAGCCTCCGGCCAAGGCAAACGCAGTTGGACCAGTGCGACTCTACGGCGGCGACGAGAAGACGATCAAACGAAGCCCCAGACACTCCGGCCCCAGCGTCGCTCGCGTAGCCGCCGGGAAACGCCTTTGCAGGCATTAGGCACAGACATTGCGATATAGCGCGATCGCGATCGGCAGTCCGCCGGCAAGCTGCGGCGATTCACGTGCCTATGGCGAAGACTCAATGAGACTCTGAATCTCTTCGATAAGCTCTTCTACATACGATTCCAGAGAGGAAACCGCCGAGCTCTCGACACGAAACCCGATCGCCCCCTGATGTCCGCCACCGCTCTGAATCCCGAACCGCTCGAGAATGTCTCGAAGATCCAGCCGTCGATAGTACCTGCTCCGGCGACAGCGGAACTGGAACAGGTTGGGTTTCTCCGGATCACCACCGAATGCCACCAGGGCCACGTAGCCGCTCTCCTCAGCCAAATCATCCGCAACCGCCCGAAGAACCGAGGAAACCACATCCCCGCCGAAACGATTGGTCAGCTCCAGATAACGGGCCGGCGCCAGCATGAGATACGCCACCAGGCCTTTCCGCGCGTGCTCCCGGTAGACCTCTTCGAAACACGCGGCTTCCTCCTCGGAAAGCCGCTCCAGCTCTTCGGACAGCTCCTCGATACTTGCAAACTTGCCGGAGCCTTCGACCGTCTTCTCCCCGAGCAACTGGTTGAAGAGGCGCGTCGAGGCGCTATAGTAACGGAGCTCCTTGCGGGTCTTGAGGAAACGGCCCATTTTGGTATCTCCGACAATTCCGGTGAGAATTGCCAGCACCACATTCCGCGTGAAAACCTCCGGAAACTGCTCGTCAACGGAATCCGAGAAGCGACGCCAAACCTTGAATGCCAGCTGCCCGATAAGCTCGCTCGAGCTGGTCGCCTCTGCAACAAGCGCATAACCGGGGTCCCCAATATACTCGCTGTCCGCCCCCAAGTGGTGGTCGACCTCGATCGTGAGCGTTTCGGGGTCTCGGATAAGCTCGCGCACCTGAGGCACAGAGCCAAGCATGTCGAGCTTCGCGGTATCACAGACAACAACGGCGTCAAACCCGTTCTCAAACGACGTCTCCCGATCAACGTCGATGGAGTTATAGCGGCAAATCCGCTTCAGGTAGTCGAAGCTCTCCGGGATATCTCCTTCGACGAAGACGGCGGCGCTCTTAGCGAACTTGGTTACGAGAAGCGCAAACGCGACCATGGAGGCTACGCAATCCTCGTCAGGGGACTGATGGCCACACACCAGAAAACTCTCGCGCTCCTCGAAAGACCGGATGATATTGTCAAAAACGCGATTCCGTGCCGCTATCGTCGGAAAATCGCGCTTTGGTCCTCGCGGACCTCTCTGTTCATCCATTCCGTGGCCGCCTCCTTCCTTTCAGCGCACCGCTGTCGATGCTATACCATCCCCGCTGCTCCGCCGGACCGCCCCCCGGCGCATACCGCCCGGTCCCGGCCCTCCTCCTTAGCTTGATAGAGCGCTTCATCCGCCAGCTCGCGGAGCCGAGCAGCGGAAGCAACGCCTTCGGAAAGTGTGGCGACTCCCACGCTCGAAGTCACCTGCACGATTGGACCGTCGAGGTTTCGGAGCACCGGAAGCGCCCGTATCCCTTCCACGATGGCCTTGCCGACGCGACACGCCTCATCAACGACCGTATCCGGCAAAATCACGCAGAACTCATCTCCTCCGAAGCGTGCGGCCAAGTCATGCTCGCGCAACACACGCCGCAACACCGGTACGACCGCCTTGATCACCCTGTCACCAACTTCGGGGCTGTAGGTCTCGTTAATGTTCCGAAAATGGTCCAGATCGAACATGATCACCGATAGCGGTTTGCGCGCGGCTTTGTGTTTGGCAAATTGCTCTTCGATCGCCTGATCCAACAAACGCCGGTTGAACAGGCCGGTGAACTCATCCGTAATCGCGCGCCGTCGGGCATCCTCTCCCCATTGGACCATCTCCGACAAGAACTCGCTGGAGTTCTGAAGGCGCTCAGAGATGATCCCGAGCATCCGGTACATGACCTTGACCGCGATTCGCGGATGGTGGGAGAGGAGACGGTCGAAGTCCACTCCCTTCATACTCAGAAGGGAAGTGTCTTCCGATGTCGAGCAATTCGCCGATCGCGGAGCGTGGTCGAAGATCGACATTTCGCCGAAGAACTGCCCCGGCCCAAACTCCGCTACCTCAACCTCCTCTCCGCCCGGAACGTTCACTGTAACGCTCACCCTCCCTGAGCGCACCAGAAACAGCTCATCTCCCGGGTCACCCTCGCGAAAGAGCCGACTGTCTGCCGGCAGCTCCACTGCCTGGAGGACCGCTTCGAGCTCAGCAAGCTCCTCCTGTTGCAGCGAGGAGAATATCTCGATCTCTCCAAGAAAAGCCGTCTGCGTGCTCATGAGGCGCCCTCGCGAATGACCTCGTCTGCGGTGCAACAGCGGTTGAGCCCCAGCTCCCTGGCTCGAAAGAGGGCACGGTGGCTGAGATCCGTCAGTACCTCGGCCGTCGTAGCGTGCTCCGGGCACAATGCAACCCCGACACTGAAGGTGAGCCGGACCGACGGCTCCCCGACAAGGTGACGTATATCCAGCCGGTTCATCTCCTCCCGGATAGCCTCGGCGCGAGGAAGCACCGCTTGCCTCTCGCAACCAGGAGCTACGAGCGCGATCTCGTTTCCGCGAAAACGCACTACCGGTTCTTCCGGTTCGCTCAGGTCGTTTACCGCCGCAGCAAGAAGACGCAACACTTCATCCCCGACCTCGTGTCCGTAGGTATCGTTTATTGCCTTGAAATCGTCGGGCTTGATCATGAACAGCGCCGTCGAGCCTTCGCTTGACCTGAGAATGCTCGGCAGCTCATCGTCGAGGTATTTCCGATTGTACAAACCCGTCAACGTGTCTCCGAGCACTTGATTCCTAAGCTCCTGTACCCACGG
>PWGF01000230.1 GCA_003554375.1 Spirochaetaceae bacterium | reverse complement strand
GGAGTTTCTCGAATCGAGGGTGCGGTCCGAGGAGCCGTGGTGCTGTTTCGTCAGTTGTCCCGAGCCGCACGATCCGTTCGTCTGTGGGCGCCGAGCCTACGATCTCTATGATCCGGACTCCTTGCCCGTTCCCCCGAACTGGGAGGACGACCTCGCGGGTCGTCCGAATCTCTATAGGAAATCCGCGCGCGTCTTTTCCGAGCTCTCGATGAGCGAACGCCGGGAGATCGCCGCATGCTACTACGGCATGATCAGTGAAATCGATGAGCAGTACGGTCGGTTGATCGACCTGCTCGAGGAGCGAAACGAGCTGGACAACACGATCATCGTCTTCACCAGCGATCATGGAGAACTGCTCGGCGCTCACGGGCTCTACCAGAAGAACATTGGTGCCTTCGAAGAGGTGTACAACATTTCGATGATCGTGGCCGCGGCGGGCATGACCGAAGGGAGAACGAGCCGGGCGCGCGTCGGTCTCCACGAGCTGGCGCCCACGCTGTGCGAGCTTTGTGATGCGCCCTGGCACGATAACCGTCAGTCACGATCGTTCGCATCGTTGCTCGCTCATCCCGACAAGCACGATGACCGCACGGATGGCTACGCTGAATACTTCGGCACCCGGTATAGCATCACGCAACGCATTGTCTGGCATGGAAGGTGGAAACTCGTGTGGAATGGCTTCGACTTCGACGAGCTCTACGATCTGGCCGATGATCCGTGGGAGCTGCGCAACAGAATCGACGACCCCGATCGCCAGTCGATTGTGCAAGACCTTATGGCCCAAGCGTGGCGAATCTGCAGGGAGACCAACGACCACACACTCTACCGAGCGAACTATCCGAGTCTCAGACTCAGCCCATACGGGCCGGAAGTATCTATGGCCGACGTGGCAGGGGATCACACAGTACCAGACATGAGCGGGACCTGAATCGCCCTCGACACGACACCGGTACCTCAGCCTATGCCCTGTCGCCTCGGCTTGAGCGGTACTTCGTCGCGCTGATGGCGAACGTTGTGGATAACTCGAGGCCCTGCGTGCTACGCGATTCGCAACTGCCCATAGAAGGCCCCATTGGACTCACGAAGATACGACTCAATGCGGGTATTGTCGCGCTGCAGGCGCCTGAGCGCAAGGAGGCACACACGTTTAGATTTAATTCTGAGACACCACGGGGTCGAGCCCCTCCCGTCCTTCACGCTTCGGAGCGCACCGGGGAGCGTGACCGCTCTCCGGGGTGCACCGTGATCTCCTGCCTCGCTTTCCCGTTCGCTACCGCCCAGCCCGTCGACCACGCGTATGAGAGGTTGCCGGCCGCTCGCCTGCGGCCCGCTCAATGCAGAAACCCGAGCCTGAGCCCCAGGCTCACGTCCCGCGGAGAGGGGAGCGGGGCAGCGGCGGTGGCGGTTCCGCCCAACGTTATCCCGGTCCCCGGTATCAGCGTCTGGAGGTCGAGTCCGAGCGCCGGAACGCCCGTGAGCTCACCTTCCGTGCTGAGCCGCGGGGAGCGGCCCGATAGCCCGAGCTCGACGGGGCCGAGATAGGCGGAGATACCGCCCGACACGGCGCCGTCGGCGAGCTGCTGCCACGGATCGTAGCGCCCTTCCGGTGCGGCATGGAGCTCGATCCGGCCCAGGCGGAGTCCAAGCGGCACCGCGAGCGACGCCCCACCACCGGTGCGGTGCCGCCCCCCCTGTGCGGATCCGAAGGTGAACGCCGCTTCGGCGGCGGCGGAGAGCCGCTCCCCGGCGTAGAGCCGCCGCGCCGCCGCCGGCCGCCCGGCACGCTCCGTAGACGCCGGGTCCCCCGTAAACGTGGTGGTTCCCGTCAGCCGCAGCTCAAACCCGGCCCCCACCCCAAAGCGAAAGCCCATGTGGCCGCTCGGTGGGCCGGTATCCTCGCCGGCAATCGAACCCGACGCCCCCAGGTCGAAGGCGAAACCGCGAGCCGGGAGAATGTCGGATGTAGGGACATACACCCGGCCCGCGCTTCCCGACCAGCTCGTGCGCTGAAAGCGTCGCGCGCTCGCATCCACCACGACCGTGTCTGAGCGTATGGGCCGCCGTTCACCGTCCAGGGTCCGTGGCTCCACGACAACGGTGTAGCGGCCGTCGGGTACGCGCTCGCCCTCGTCGTCGCGGCCGTCCCACCGTGCCCGCTGATCGAAGCGGCGGAACTCCGGGAGCTCGATGGTCCGTACGGTGCGTCCCTCCTCGTCGACGACGAGGAGGCGGCCGGTTCCCCGGGCGCTTGCTTGGAAGCGGATCTCGGTCGTTCCGAGGATGCCGGGACTCTCCGGCGCGAGCCGCGCCCGTTGAATCGTCAGATCGCTTATCGAGAGCTCGGCTTTCGCCAGCTCGACGTACACGTCGGTTATGCGGTTCCGGCAAACGCGCACTCCGCGTCGCTCGGTCTGGTAACCGAACTTCCGGACCTCGAGCGTATAGAGCCCCTCGCCCAGAAAGTGGAATCCGTCTCGAATTCGCGTGCCGTCCAGGTAGATCTGCGCGTCCCACGGGTCGGTCTCGATATTAAGGACCCCCGTAATGCGCACGAGCCGCAGATCGACCCGTACGTGCTCGCCCGGCCCGATGGTCAGGCGAAACCGGTCACTGTAGTATCCGTCCCGGCTGACCTGGAGGCTGTAGGTTCCCGGGCGCACCTCGGTCTCGCGAACCGGAGATCGTCCCAGATAACGTCCGCCCAGGTGGACCCGGGCACGGTCAGGAACGGTGAGCACGTCGATTATTGCGTTGTCGGTGGCACCGGCAGTAGAGCGTCGGATGACCCGCTCCGCGCTGATGAACTCCGGATCGCCTGTTCCGATCCGTATGTCCACGCTGAACGACCCTGAGCCGGCGTGCGCGGGAAACCCAACGCCCGCAAGGCCCGCGAGCACCAGGAGCCACCCGACGAGAGCACGCCGGGAGAAGCGGGCGAGGGGTAGCCGCGCTGCTCCAGAGCGAGAGCAACGCACGAAAGAGGACCGGCCGGCACATGGTTCGTAAGCGTTTCTACCCATCGTGGAGAATATATTCCTAATTCGGCGCCAAATAAAGCGGCTCCGCACTTGACCCCTGGTTCGACCCGGGCCTACCGTGGACCCATGCGTATACCAAGTGGGACGATCGGCGCGGTTGCTGCTCGCGCCGCGCGAAGGACGGGCGTTGCTCTGGCTATATTGGTCCTTGCCGCCGGGACGGCCTCAGCGGTCGAAGAGCTTCTTATCGAGATCGATGAGCTGCATGACCAGGAGCGGCCGGAGGAGGCGCTCGAGGTAATCGATCAGGCCTACCGGGCCGCAACGGCGGATGTCGAGCGCGCCGAGGTCTCATGGCGCCACGCGCGCTCATTGCTCTTCCTCACCGATCATCAACTCGCCGGCGAGGTCATATCGGAGCGCGAGGCTCGGAACCAGCTCGAGGAGGCGGAAGAGTACGCGGAGGAGGCGATGCGACTTGCGCCGAACGCGGCGGAGGGCTACTACTGGAAGGCCGCCACCATGGGGCGGCGAGGACAAGTCCGCGGGGTGCTAAGCAGCCTCTTCATGGCCGGCGACGTGCGCGACTATGCTATCGATGCCATCGATCGCGATCCCGATATGGCGGCTGCCTACTACCTCTTGGGCCAGCTCTATCGCGAGCTTCCGGGAGGGTTTCTCTCCTTCGGCGACGACGACTATGCCGTTGGGCTTGCTCGCAAGGCCGTGGACCTCCATGAGGAGGGGCTGGCCGCGGGGGACGCTCCGTATCGCTTCTACGATTTCTACACGCAGCTTGCTATGAGCCTCTGGGAGCGGGACTGGGACGTCGCTGAGCGTCGAGAGGGGCAGTCGGAGAAACAGCAGGAGTACGCAAACGCGGATTCAGCCCTGGAACGGGGTTTTGCGTACGAGGGCACGGTGCGGATCGATCCCCAGGATGACCGCGAAGAGGCACGCCGGCTGGTGAACTGGGTGATCGAGGAGCTCGAAGCGCTCGACGATCGCAACACCGGCCAGGAGCTGGACCTGGAAGATGCACGGGAGCTCCGGGACGACTGGAACTGAAATCGTGCGCGCGCAACGCTCCGAGCCGCCGCGCCGCACCGCCGGCCCCGTACTGCCGCGCGGTCGCATCGCCGCCGACGGCCCGGCAGTCGGCGGTACGAAACGGACGGAGTGCGTGGGCGCAAAACCGTAATGGGAGAAGGGCACCCGGCCGATAGAGGAGGGTGGAGGTGTGTTCGATGCAGTGGGGCTCGCGTTTGCGCATCGTAGCAGGGTTTGCGCTCGCGGTGTGGGTTTGCGCTGAGGCCGGGGCGCACCAGACGCCGCGGCCGGAGCCTGGTATGGAGCCGGGCTCGGAGGCTGCGGGCTCCGTCGCACCGGGCGGCGGGCTTGCCGGTCACGATCGGGAATACATCCCGGCAGGCAACGTGGACGACGAACCGGCCGGCAACCAGGCAGGCACTCCGGACGACAACCCCGCCGGCAACCCGGAGCAGGAGCGGGAAGAGCAAAATCAGGAGAACGGCGATCTCCCGACCCTCCCACGAGGTTTCCGAAACCTCACCTTCGGGCTCACCCGGGATGAAGCGATGGAGGAGCTTTACGAGGATCCCGGCTTCGATTTCCGCGGGGATCCGGACGTGAGCTTCCGGGGTCACGAGCCCGGCGGCGTCATCGACACCGACGGATTCGACTTCATTGACCGCGGCGTGTTTCAGTTCTACGAAGACCGGCTCTATCTGATAATCCTCTCCCTCGACGGCGGGCAGCTGGACTACTTCACGCTCTACCGCACGCTTTCCGACCGATACGGGATGCCCACGCGGCTGGACCCGAGCCAGGCGGTCTGGGAGCGCGAGGGGGTGCGGCTTGCGCTCGAGCGGCCGGTCTCAGTAAAGTATCTGGACATGGAGGTGTTCGATCGGATCCGGGAAGAGGGCCGAGCACGGGAGACGGAGAGAGGGCGCGCACGGAGAGAGTTTCTTGAGGAGTTCTGAAAGCCTGCTCGGAGGCACGGGCGCCGTACGGCCCGGAAGCTCGCGGAGCTTCCGGCGGGCGCTCTTCGCGTTGGTCCCGCTTTCGGTTGTAGCGATGCTCGCCGTAGGAGCGCTCGCCGGCTGTACGGAGGACGACAGCGACCGCCGGGAAGACGGCAATTCGGAGGAGGACGGCCAAGATCTCGTAGCTATCGAGGTGGACGGCCACACCTTCCGGGTGGAGGTCGCCGATACTCCGGACGAGCGCGAGCAAGGCCTCATGGGCCGCACCGAGCTTGCCGGTGACGAAGGGATGCTCTTCGTCTTTCCCTCCGACCAGCGTGTGAGCTTCTGGATGAAGGACACCGTGCTCGAGCTTTCCATTGCCTATATTCTGAGCGACGGGCGAATCGACGAGATTCATCCGCTGGAGCCCGAGTCTTTGGAACCGGTTCAATCGCGTCGAGCGATCCGGTATGCGCTGGAAGTGAAGCGCGGAGCGTTCGAAGAGCGCGGAATCGAGCCGGGCGACCGCGTCGAAATCCCGGACGGCATCCGCGCCCTGGAATAAGCCGGGTCGCGGCCGCCGCGGCCGGCGGGCTACCCGGGTAGGGAGAGGCTGCGCCGCAGCGGCCGGCGGCGTCGCCCGGGGTTCGCCCCGGTAGGGAGAGGCTGCGCCGCAGCGCCACAAGCCGCGGGCCGCGGGCCGCGAGCCGGACGAGCACAGAGGCGGCTCCTCACTCCTCGGACGAGCCCTCGTTTCCGGCGTTGAGCTCCGGGAAGAGCTCCAGGACCGGCTTCTCGCCTTCCTCCCCGGGATCGTTGACCAGAACCTCGATCTTTCGCTCGATCCGCGATAGGTCTTTCTCCAGGCTCCGCGCGAGCTTAACCCCCTCTTCAAAGCATTTGGTGGCATCCTCGAGGCCCGTCTCTTCGTCGCGGATCTTCTCCGCCAGCTCTTCCAGGCGGCTCAGTCGCTCTTCGAAACTCTTCATCGTCCTTCCTTCGTTCTTCCTTACTCAGGGTCTGGTGGGGTGGCCCCGGTCTCGCCCGCGGCATCGCCCGGCGCGGCGCCTTGCGGCGCGGCATCGCCCGGCGCTGTGGTTTCGGGGCGAGCCGCGACGTCGCCGTCGCGCATTTGGATGGCCAGGCGATCGGTCGCCCGTACGTGAGCCGCATCGGTGAGGATGGCGCGATCCCCCGCGCGCCGGACGATCGCGTAGCCGCGCTTGACGACGTCGAACGGGTTGCGCGCTTCCAGCGCCTCGCGCGCAAGGGTTACCCGGTGGCTCGCCGCCACATGGCGGGTGCGCATCCCTTCGACGATGGCCTCACGCGCGTCGTCCACCCGCTGCTGGCGCGGTTGGAGGAGGTAACGCACGCTCCGCTCGAGCTCGTCGGGGGAGAAGCGCCTGAGCGCAAGCCGGAGTCGCTCGCGCCGTTCGAGGAAGCTCCGGACGATACTTCGCCCGGCGTTGAGCACGCGTCCCAGCAGCTCTTCCCGGCTTGCCGAGACGATCTCCGCCGCCGCCGAGGGCGTGGGCGCACGGACGTCGGCAGCCAGGTCGCTGAGGCTCGTGTCGGTCTCGTGCCCGACGGCGCTGATCACCGGAAGATCCGCCGCGGCGATTGCCCGCACCACCTGCTCGTCGCTGAAGGGGAGCAAGTCTTCGAGCGAGCCTCCTCCTCGCCCCACGATCACGACGTCCCCCAGCCGGAACCGGCATGCCAGCTCGATGCCACGGGCAATTTGGGGCGGTGCCTCGTCGCCCTGCACCAGCGTAGGGATCACCACGACATCGATTCCGCTCGACCGGCGCTTGAGCACGTTCAGGATATCGCGAAGGGCTGCCCCGCTCGAGCTTGTGACTACCGCTACCCGCCGCGGGAACATCGGAAGCTCCCGCTTCCGCTCCTGGGCAAAGAGCCCTTCCTCGGCGAGGCGGCGTTTGCGCTCTTCCAGCATCTGAAGGATTCGCCCGATACCGGAGGCGATCATCTGCTCGCATACGAGCTGATACTTGCCGCGCCGCTCGTAGACCGAAATCGATCCGCGCGCGGTGACCTGGGTTCCGTCGGCGGGCTCGAACTCCAAGCGGGTGGCCCGTCCGCGGAACATCACCGCATCGAGCACGGCCCCTTCGTCCTTGAGCGAGAAGTAGATATGGCCCGCGCCCGATACCCGGACGTTGGACAGCTCGCCCTCGACCTGCACCTGAGGGAACTCGCCCTCCAGGGTCGAGCGGATCTCGCGTGTAATCTCGCTCACCGTGTAGCTGTGTGCCGCTCCGTACACCATCAACCCGCACTCTATCGCATCGGCGGATCGGCGTTAAGAGAGCGCCGAACCGTCCGATACGTGTTAGAGTACGAGTAATGAGTGGACTTGCGGTAGTCAATGCCACAAACATCAATCGCTACGCGCTAACGCCTCTCTCCGACGGCAGAAGCGCTCTGGCCGCCTCCATCGAGGCGCTCAGCGCTGCCACCGGTACGCCTCCGCTGGTGCTCGTTCCGGCGGACGGCGCCACGCCGGCGGAGCGCGTCACGCCGGCGGACGTCGCTGCGTCGGGGGCTTCCGCAGGCGGCGCGGCTCGTCACTCGGCGCACGGATTTCCCGGCCGGGCTGAGCTCCAGGAAGCTCTTGCCGGGTGCGGCGGCCACACGGTGCGGGCCGTTCCCTCGACCGGAGAAGCGGGACGGGGTGCCCCCACGCCCGCGGAGCTCTTTCAGGCCATGGCGGAGGCCGTTTCGGATCTCTCGGATGCGGAGGAGCTCCTCGTCGTCGACGGAGATCGTCCCCTCGTGCAGCCGGATCTCATCGAGCGCGTGTGGCGTCACCACGTGGACTATGCCGCTCAGTACACTTTCGCCGACGGCTACCCCGACGGTGCGGCGCCGGAGGTGCTGGCGAGCACGGTCGTGAAGGAGCTCGGGCGGCTGGCCGGCGCACGCGAGGTGCAGCCGGGTGACCACTGGATCTTCCGCTGCGTGGAGAAGGACATCAACGCCTTTGATGTCGAGACGGTGCTTTCGGACGTGGATCTGCGGATGCTGCGCATCTCGCTGGCCTGTAACTCGCGCAGGAACCATCTCCTCTGCTCGCGGATTGTAGAGCGACAGCCGGCTGGGGCCGCTGAGCTCGTCGATGTGGTCCAGCGCGAAGCGCACCTGTTGCGCACTCTGCCGGCGTACATGGGGGTGCAGATCATCGACGGTTGCCCGCAGGCATGCTCCTACTGTCCGTTCTCTCGCTTCGGCGGGAACATCTTGGAGCAGCGGAATGCAATGCCGGTGGAGCGCTTCACGGAGCTCTGTCGCCGGGCGGTGGAGTTCGCGGGGGAGCTTACCGTCGGTATCAGCCTCTGGGGGGAGCCCGCGCTCCATCCCGGGATCGAAGAGTTGGCGCGCGGGGCGGCGGAGATACCGGGCTGTACGCTGCTTATCGAAACGTCCGGGGTCGGCTGGGACGGAGCGGTGCTCGAGCGGCTCGCGTCCAGTACGCCT
>PWGF01000124.1 GCA_003554375.1 Spirochaetaceae bacterium | reverse complement strand
TTGTTCCCCTTCGGAAAGCCCTTCAACAATCTGTACCAGCGTACCGTCGGTGAGGCCGGTCTCGACCGTCCGTGGCTCAGCTTCGCCTTCTGCGGTCCGGACGAACACGACGCTTTCCCGGCCGCTCCGCTCGAGGGCGGATTGGGGTACCACCAGCGCGTCCTCGATCTCGTCCGCGACGATCTCAGCGTCGGCCTCCATTCCCCACCGCAGGAGTCCGTCGGGGTTCGGCAGGACGATATCGACGAAGAAGACGGTCGCATTCCCCTGTTGGCTCGCTCGCTGATCGATGTGCGTGACCGTTCCTGAAACCTCCGCATCCGGAAGCCCCCACGGCTCGACCGTCGCCCGCTGTCCGAGTGCGACGTCGGCGATGTCGGTTTCGTCTACGCCGGCCCGCAGAACCATCTCGTGGTCGACGATGAGCGTCATGAGCTCGCGGTCCTGCCCCGCAATATCGCCGCGGTTCACAAGGATCTCCGCGACACGACCGGCCTCCGGTGCACGAACATTCGTCTCTTCGAGCGCGAGCCGAGCGTTGTCGCGCTGGTTTTGCGCCCGTGCGACCTGCGCCTCTTGGGAGCGGATTTCGTTTGCCGTGGCGCCGTCCACGGTGGCCTCGTACGCCAGCACCGCGGACTCGTACCGGAGCTCGGCAACGCGGTAATCGTGCTCCGCTACCTCGAGCTCGCGTTCCGAAACGAGGTCCTGCTCGTAGAGGCGCTGCTCGCGCTCGTACGCCTGCCGCGCTGAGTCCAGTTGCGCCTCAGCTTCCAGCATCGCCGACTCCGCATCCGCAACGTCACGCTCCTCCGGTCCAGCTCGCATTTCCTCCAGGGCGTGCCGTGCTGCATCGTACTCCGCCTCGGCGCTCTCGAGCTCGAGCTCCAGTCCTCGCGAATTAAGTCGTGCCAGTACCTGGCCTTCGGTCACCTCTTCGCCTTCGCTAACGAGGATCTCCGAGACCGCACGCGACGGTACGTTAGGGCCCGGGCGCACGGCAATCTCTTCGCGCGGCTCGATTTCGCCGGAGGCGGGAACGCGATCGACCAGCGACTGGACCTCGGCCATCACGGTATCTTCTCCCGCCAGATTGCCTGGTGTTGCCCTGCCTGGGCGGCTTGACCCTTCGCCCGGGGAGAAAGCCGCCCGGGCGACCAGAAAACCTCCGACTAAGACCACCACGGCGGCGGCGAAAATCCAACGTCTCCGCGGCCGGCGCGTCCGGCCCGGCCGAGCCTCGCTTGAGCTCGGCCCGGGTCGTGTGTTGCCGGCTTCCGCGTTCCCGGCTTCCGCAAGATAAGCGGCCCCGCCGGCCTGTTGACTCTCCTTTTGGCGCTTTCTTGTACGTCCTCCTGCCATAGCTATCGTCCTTCCTAAATTTCGCGTATCTCCGCCTCGAACGAAAAGAGCTTGATCCCCTCGTCCGGAAACAGTTGCTTCACCTCTTGGACGGCCTGGATAATCCGGTCACGCTCGTCCGCGTCGCAGTACACCAGCATAATGAAGCTCTCCTCCGGCCAGATGTGATCGCCGTGGCGTTCGCCGCTCGTGCCACGTCCGAAGGCCGGCGCTACCTTGGTATAGCGGCTGCCGGCTTTGTGAGCTTGAAGGCGGTCGAGCAAGTCCTCCTCCACGGCCTGGTTGGCTATGATCTCTATCCGCGTGCGTAACGGCATCACTCGTCCTCCTCCGGTGCCGCGTGCTGGTTCGCGCTCGGCTTCGGGCTCGGTGTCGCGTCTGCCTCCCCTGCCTCGGCCGCCGCCGTGGCGGTCCCGTCCTCAGCTGGTGCGGAGTCCACATGGTGCTCGAAGCGCCGCTCGAGCCTGGCCTCCCGCCGCGCGTGGATTCTCCCGGTGATGCGGTTGACCGTGGCGTAGACCACCGGGACGAAGAAGAGCATCAGGAGCGTGCTGGCCGTGAGCCCTCCGATCACCGTCAGGCCGATCGGTTGGATGAGCTCCGAGCCTTCACCCTCCAGGAAGGCGATCGGCACCAGTCCGAGCACCGTGGTGAGATTCGTCATCAGGATGGGCCGGAGCCGGTTGCCGCCTGCTTCGACGCACGCGTCGACGAGCGGAAGCCCCCGCTTGCGGAGCAGGTTCGTGTAGTCCACCAGGACAATACCGTTGTTCACGACGATGCCTACAAGCATTACGACCCCTACCGCCGTGAAGAGGCTTAGATACACCCCCATCGCAAAGTGGATCCCAATGACCCCGATGAGGGTGAGCGGAATGGTAAAGAAAATGATGAACGGGTCCACGAACGACTCGAACTGCGCCGCCATGACTCCGAAAACAAGCAGGATCGCTACGATGATTATGGAGACGAAAACGCCGCCGTAGCGCTGGAGGTCCGCGAACTCTCCCTCGTAACTCACCACGACGCCGTCCGCTAACGAAACCTGCTCGGCCACCAGCTCTCTGATCCGCGGCTCCACCTGGGCGATCTGAGCGCCCGGCTCGAGCCCGGCCCGGACCCGGATCTGGCGCGCTTGCGCTTCCCGGTTGATGGTAATCGGGCCGGTCGTACGCTCGTACGTCGCAAAGGAAGCCATGGAGACGCGTTCCCCGGTGGCGGAGGTAATCGAGACGCGGTCGATGTCGGGTACCTGCGTACGATCCTCGGCGTCCAGCATCAGGATCACGTCGTACTCCCGGCCGTCCTGCCGGTAGCGGGCCGCCGTAAGCCCGTCCAGATTGGCCCTGAGCTCCTGCGCCACCGAAGCCAAATTCAGTCCTAAGGCGTACGCACGCTCGCGGTCGATTCGTACGTCTACCTGGGGAAGCCCCTCACTGATATTCGTCCGAGGATCCACTACCTCCGGCACCTGCCCGTCCAGGATTGCAACGATCTGCTCCGCTACCTCCCGGCCTCGCTCACTGTCGTCGGTTCGGACACGGATATCGATCGGGTTACTGGTCAGGGCTCCGGCGTCCATCCCTCCGGCAAAGCTCAGCTCGACTCCCGGGAAGCGATCGAAATGGGTGCGCAGCGTGCTCTGGATCTCTTCCGCTGTCTCGACGCGCGCGCCGAACTCCGGAAGGGTGATTGAGATCCGGCCGCTGTGGGAGCTGCCGCCTCCGCCGAACATCCCGCCTCCGCTGCCTACCCGGACGACGATGTCCTCGTAGCCGGCGACTTCGGTAAGGATGATGCCCTCCAGCTCCCGCATGACCTCTTCGGTGACTTCGAGGCGGGTTCCCACCGGTAGCCGAACGTTGAGCTCCACGCTGTCCTGCTCTTGGGCGGGGAAGAGCTCGAACCCCACCTGCGGGATGAGATAGAGGCTGCCGCCAAAAAGGGCCGCGACGAGGAGGAGGGTGACGAGCTTGTGCCGGAGTACCCGCGCAATCGCTCCACGGTAGAGGCTGTCCAGTCCACTGAAGAACCACGCCATCGCGTTGTCGGGATACCGGAGCACGCCGCGGAGCGGCTTCTGCGCGCGGGCGGTAAGCGGGAAGTAGTGGCTTGCAAGAACCGGCACCAGGAACACCGCAACCGCAAGCGAGGCGGCGAGGGAGATCACCACAGTGAATGCGAGCCCGGCGAAGAGCTCACCGGCAATATCCAGCTGTGCCCGAAACAGAGCCAGTGGGAGGAAAACCGACACTGTCGTCAGCGTAGCGGCGATGACCGCGTTGATCATCTCTTGCGTTCCCAGTATAGCCGACGGACGTAGCTTTGCTCCCCGCTCGCGGTAGCGGTAGATGTTCTCCAGGATAACGATCGAGTTGTCCACCAGGAGCCCGACGCCGAGCGCCAGCCCGGCAAGCGTCATGAGATTCAGGGTAAGCCCCGCGAAATACATGACGGTGATCGTCACGACAATCGAGGTGGGAATGGACACCGCCACCACCAAGGTCGACTTCACGCTCCGCAGGAACACGAAGAGGATGATGACCGCGAGGGCCGCTCCCAACAGCGCCTGGTTCCCGACCGTGGCAAGCGAGTCGCGGATGAGCTGGGTGGTGTCGTAGATCACCGAGAGGCGGATCCCCTCGGGGAGCTCCGCGTTAATCTGCTCGAGCCGGTCGAGCACGTTATCCGCGGCCTGCACGGAGTTTGCATCGCTCTGCTTCTGAACGGCAAGGTAGACGCTTGGCTCACCGTTAATATAGACGGTGCTCCGCTCGCGCAGATATCCCTCGCGGACTTCTCCCACGTCCTCCATGCGGATAGTCGCGTTCCCCCGGCGCGCAATGACGGTACGCTCGATATCCTCGAGCGACTGGAACTCGCCCGCGGTGCGCACTACGTACTCGGTATCCCCTTCGGCCACGCTGCCCGCACCCAGATCGATATTCTGGCTGCGGAGGGCCTGTGCCATCTCGGTGAAGGTGAGCGAATAGGCGTCCAGGCGGGAACGGGGAACATCGACCCGGATTACGCGATCACGTCCTCCCTGGACGTCAGCTTGGGCAATCCCCTCGATCTGCTCGAGGCGAGGCTGGATCGTGTCGAGGGCGAGCTCCCGAAGCTCTTCCGGCGGACGGTCTCCCACCAACCGGAGCTCCATGATCGGGATGAGCGCCGGATCGAACTTAAAGATTGCGGGGCTGGACGCGTCATCCGGCAGGGCGCCGCGTACAAGGTCCAGCCGATCCCGGACCTCGTTCGCCGCCTCGTCCATGTTGCTCCCCCACGTGAACTCAAGGAGAACTTGGCTGTTTCCGCTGCGCGTAGTAGAGGTTATCCGGCTGATATTCGAGACGTTGCTCAGAAACGATTCGAGGGGGCGCGTGACGCGTCGCTCGACCTCCTCCGGCCCCGCGCCTTCGTAGCTTGTGTTCACCACGAGGACCGGCGGGTCGATCTCGGGGAAGAGATCCACCGGCAGGTCGCTCGCCGTGTAGAGCCCGAACGCAATGAGGAGAGCGAAGATCACGAAGAAGGTGGTCGGGCGGTTGACGATCGTCTTTACGAGCATCTCAGTATGACGCCCCCGTCACCACACGTACTCGGGCCTGGTCGGCCAGAAGGTTCTGTCCCCGCACCACGACCTGCTCGCCGGCCGCCGCCCCGCTGAGAAGCTCGGCTCGTCCGCTCTGATCGATACCGAGCTCCACCAGCCTGCGCTCGGCCCGCTGCTCCTCGCCTACCACGTATATGAATGTCTCACCCCGTCGGCGAAGAACGGCGCTCTGCGGCACCATAAGGGCGTCCGGGCGCTCCTCCGCCACCAACCGAACCCGGGCGAACATCCCCGGGCGGATGCGCGTATCCCTCCGCACGAACGTGAGTATCGTTTCCAGCGTTCGGGACTGGGGAGCCACCGTCGGACTGAGCTGGGCGATACGTGCGGCGAACTCCTCTCCGGGGAATGCATCGAGAAGCACCACTGCCGGCCGGCCGGTCGCAAGTGTGCCGATGTGCCGCTCCGGCACCGCCGTCACGATCTCGAGCCGGTCCACGGTAGCCACCT
This sequence comes from Spirochaetaceae bacterium, assembly GCA_003554375.1. Lineage (GTDB taxonomy): Bacteria > Spirochaetota > Spirochaetia > DSM-27196 > SKKC01 > PWGF01. Next base: position 3,064 of record PWGF01000124.1, on the reverse strand, counting down.
GGGCAACCGGCGCCTGAGGCGTTATCTGTGATCCGATCCGACCGAGGACAGCGATCACCGTACCGTCGATCGGAGCCTCAATCGAGCTGGGGGCGAACCGCTGTCCCGGCCGGGACGGGTCGACTGCACCGATCACCTCGCCGCGGCGCACTCGGTCGCCCCGCGAAACCGTGAGCGAGGTGAGCTCGCCCCCGGTACTTGCGAATACGTCCACCGTCGACACCGGCCGAATCTCACCGCTGAGGTCGATGAAGCGGGACACTGCTTCGGGCTCCAAGGTGATGGTTGCCACCGCCACCCCGCCCCCCTCGCCGGCGTCCCCCTCACCGGTATCAACGCCGGCCTGCTCGGTACTGTCGGTACCGGCTTCCCGGTCCACCGCCGGCTCGGACTCTGTTCCACCCGCGCCGGCTTCCGTGGCGGCGTTCTCCCGCACTTCGTCACCCGCCTGCCCTACTTCGGAGACCGCTTGCTCCCCACACGCTGCAAGCAGCAACGCGCTCACTCCGAGTACGCTCAGAACGAGCAGCATCCGGAAGCGCGGCTTCCGCGTGGTGGTAGGTGTCTCCGGAGCTGCCCGGCGGCGCCGCTTCCGGCCCCGCTCCCCGGCGTCGATTTGCGGGTAGATTTGCCGGTAAACGTGATCTGCTTGCGCATCTCCGGCATGGAGCGCGGCTTTTGGCATCTTTTTCGTCATGATTGAGCACTCAGGTATTCCCGGGGGGTGTCGAGCAGGTACTCCAGCTCCAGGAGCAGCTCCCCCGCGCGATGCCGCTCTTGCAGAAGCTGCAGGCGGGCATCGGCCAGGTCGATTTCCGCGTCGCGTACTACGGCGTAGTCGCGGACCCCACTATCATATGCCTCCTGAGCCAACTCGAAGGCCGTTTTCGCCAGGGAGACGTTCTCTACCAGCGCGTCGATGCTCTCCTGTGCCGCGGAGATCCCACCCGCCAGCTGCCGAGCCCGAAGCTCCACCGCCTCCCGTGCTTGCCGTACGCGCAATTCCGTCTGCTGAAGCTGATCTCTCCGGTTGGCCAGCTCCTGACGTGTAGATGATCCCGGAAGGATCGGATCGAGCGGCTGGCGCACGGTGACGTTGAAGCTCCCCCGGTCACTCCACCGGTCCGTATCCCACAGATCGCTCGACCACGGGTCACCGGAAAGCGTCGGGTTTACCGAGTATCCCAAGGTGAGCGTCGGCATCATCTCCGCGCGGGTCAGATCGATCTGCGTTTCCAGTCCCTGTATGCCGCGGCGAACGGCGCGCACGTCCGCGTTCCGGCCGGCCAGGCGCAGGAGCTCTTCCTCGCTCACCAGCCGAGCCGGCGCTTCTTCTATCTCCCCAACTACCGTGAAGCTATCGGGGTCATCGATGCCGATCGTCGCGGCAAGGCTGTACTTGGCTGTCCGGTATCCCTGCTCTTGCCGCAGAATGGCCGGACGCTGATTCTGTACGCCCACCTCGGTTCTCCGGAGGGTAAGCTCGTCCACGAACCCGGCATCGTAGTTCGCGCGGACTTCTTCCAGCCGCTCGAGCGCCGCCTCCAGCCGCCGCTCCGACAGCTCGAGCTGCGCCTGTAGCAACAACAACTGTGAGAAGGCCTTCGTTACCTCCAGCTCGACCTGCCGCTCAGCCTCGTCGAGATCGATCCGAGCGTTCTCGTACGCCTGTGTTACTGCTCGAATCCCCGGGATCATCTGCGCCGCAAGCGTCAGCTGGGCACTTACGCCGGTGCTGAGGTTCCACCGCGGCGGGTCTTCGGGCTCCGGCGTCGGAACCGCGCCCCCCCACTGCGCCTCCGCCAGCGGATACACGATCTGCTCCCAGCGCGGGTCGTCTCGGAACGCCGGCGCGGCGTTCGGCCGGGCCAGGGTTCCCTGAGCGGCGATCTGCGGGATGAGCATATTGTAGCGGTGCGCGTGGTTTCGCGCTGCAATCGCAACGTCGATGCGCTCCGAGCGAATCCCCAGATTGTTGCTCAACGCGAGGGCGACTGCAGTGTCCACATCGAGTTCCCACTGCTCTGCCGTGGTACCGGCGGCGGCCCTCCCCTCCGCGTCAGCCCCGATACCACCTCCGACTGGCCCCATCAAGAGGAGCACCGCACAGAGCGACACCGGCGTGACTCGACGGAGACACGGGAAAAACGAACCAAGGACACAGTTCTTCACCTTCACCAACTCCTTATATCGAGCGCGCTTCCCGATCGCAGTTATCGATCCCACTTAACGATTGCGCTCATCGACCGAGCGCGCGGTCGAACGCGATCGCCTCGAGCTTGAGATCGGTCCGTGCCTGCTCGAGCGCTACCTCGGCGCTCGAGACCTCGACCTGGGCGCGAAGCCACTCGCTGCGCGGTGCCTCTCCGTCCTCGTACTCCTGGCGGGCGCGCTCCGCCTGGTTCCGGGTCTGCTCCAGACGCAACTCCGACACGTGGACCTCGTGCTCGGCAGCCTCCAGATTGCGAGCTGCGGTCCGGACTCCCTGTCGAATGGACTCCACCAACTGCTCCCGCCGGATCCGGAGCTCTTCCATCCCGAGCTCGGCCTGCTCGGTCCGGGCGGAGCGCGTTCCCCGGTCGATTACGGGAATTGAGAGCTGGAGCCCGACGCTCCAGTCCACATCGAGCACATCGTCCGACCAGTCCTGGCTGAGCGACACGTTCCCGTCGATATCCAGGGTGGGGCGCCGGTCGGCACGGGTGAGCTCGATCCGGATCTCCTGGAGCTCGCGCGCAATCTCGTTCTCTCGGAGATCGGTCCGGTTTGTCAGCGCTTCCGCAATCGCTTCGTCCAGCTCTACCGGGCGCCCGGTGTCGATATCGACTGGTTCCGGGGCGAACCGGGTACCGGCGGGGTAGCCGGTCAGACGGGCCAGGCGGGACATCGTCTGCTCTTCGTTCCAGTTCGCTTGCCGTAGGTTCTCCTCCGCTTCGAGGAGGTTGATCTCCGCCTGAAGCAGATCGGTACGCGGGATTTCGCCCATATCGTAGAGCACCTCGGTTCGTTCGAACTCATCCTGGCGCTGGTCCAGGCTCAGCTCTCTCACCTCGCGCTGGGCGAC
>PWGF01000237.1 GCA_003554375.1 Spirochaetaceae bacterium | reverse complement strand
GTCGGTCTCGAGCAATCTCGAGATCCCCGATTCAGTGTCGATGGAGATGTAGCCGATACCGATGCACCGTCTACTCGGGATCGATCCCGGACTTGCTATAACCGGTTACGGCGTCGTCGACATTCAGGGCTCTCGGCACCGTCACCGTCGCCACGGCGTCATCCGCACGAACGCTTCGGAGCCGATCGAATCGCGCCTGCAGCAGATCTTTCAGTCCCTCCAAGAGATCGTCGCTGAACACCGGCCAACGACGGCGGCGGTGGAGTCGCTCTATTTCGCGAAGAACGCCACCAGTGCCTTTCCGGTGGCACACGCGCGGGGGGTAATACTGCTTGCCTTGGCTGAAGCCGACGTCGCCTGCCACGAGTACTCGCCTAAACAGATCAAACAGAGAGTTGTCGGTGTCGGCGCAGCCAACAAAGCTCAAGTGCAGGAGCTTGTTCGGTTGCTCCTCGGACTCGCGGAGGTTCCCGCTCCGGACCACGCGGCGGATGCCCTGGCAGTAGCACTGTGTCATGCCCAGAGCGTTGAAGTACCAAGCGAGCTGGGAGGGGCAAGGGGTGTTTAACAGTCTACGTGGCCGGCTTACCGCAACAGGGGCAGGGTTCATCTGTTTGGAGACGAGTGGAATCGAGTGGAGGCTAACGACCTCGAGTGCCACAGTCAGAGCGGTACGCCAGGCTGCCGGAACCGGCGACGCTACGGGGGGCGGTGCGCGGGACGTGCGCGTGCTCGTACACCTCTATCACCGAGAGGACGCGCTTGCGCTCTACGGGTTTGCCACAGAGGAAGAGCGGCGGGCCTTTCTCGAGCTACTCAAGGTAAGCGGCATCGGGCCTCGGCAGGCGCTTAAGATCCTTTCCGGGATCGAAGCATCAGCTCTCCAGCAGGCCATCGAAGCGGGAGACACCAGTACTCTCTCGCGGTTACCCGGCATCGGGACCAAGAGCGCACAGAAGATCATATTCCAACTGGCAGAGACGCTGCCTCCAGTCTCCGCCTCTCCGTTGCCTTCGGAAGTGGGGGACGTGGTGCAAGGTTTGGTGGATATGGGCTATGATCGAGTGAAGGCGCAGACTGTCGTTGCCGATGTACATCAGGAGGTAGCCGGCGAAGGTCTAGGTCGCGAAGAGCGCGAGCAGGAGTTGTTTCGGCGGTCGTTGGTGCGTCTGGGCTGATGCAGGAAACCGGATGGGACTGAGTTGGGGATCGGTGAATGGTCGGTGCGGAGGGCTTAGGCCGGAGAAGGCAGGCGCGGTGAAGAAGGCGCCGGAGGCTCGACAGCCGGCCCATCGACCCGGAGCAGGGCAGGGATGACTGAAGAGGACCGGATACTTAATGCGACGGAACAGGACGAGGACCGGAACGACCTCGGGCTCCGGCCGGTCGCCTTGGAGGACTTCCAGGGCCAGACGGATGTGAAGCACAATCTCAGGGTCTTCACGGATGCGGCCCTTGGACGCGGAGCACCGTTGGACCATGTGTTCATAAGCGGACCGCCTGGGCTCGGGAAGACCACGCTTGCCGGGATCATGGCGCGTGAGCTCGGGACTGAGTTCAAGATCACGTCTGCTCCCGCCCTCGAAAAGCCGAAGGATCTGGCCGGGCTCCTGACCTCCATTGGCGAACGGGCGGTCTTTTTCATCGACGAAATCCACCGTCTCCGTCCCGCCATGGAGGAGATGCTCTACGTGGCCATGGAGGACTTCGAGCTGGATTGGGTCATCGGGCAAGGGCCTGCCGCACGGACTGTGCGCGTGCCGATCGCGCCGTTTACGCTGGTTGGCGCAACGACGAAACCGGGACAGGTTGCCGGGCCGTTGCTCAGTAGATTCGGCATATCGCTCCGGCTGGAGCTGTACAGCCACGAAGAGATCTGCGAGGTTATACGCCGTTCGGCGGGTCTTCTCGGGTTGAAGATCGAAGAGTCCGCCGTGAAAGCGATAGCGCAAGGCTCCCGGGGAACGCCTCGGGTGGCGAACCGGCTGCTGCGTCGGGTACGGGATTTTGCCGAGGTGCTTGGCGATGGTACCGTCAGTGAACCGGTGGTCCGCCACGCCATGAAGCGGCTCGATATTGACGCCATGGGGCTAGAGCGTCACGATCGGTTCATTCTTCGCACCATCATCGAGCAGTATGGCGGAGGCCCGGTGGGCGCGGAAACGCTTGCCATATCGGTTGGGGAGGCTGTAGACACGCTGGAAGATTTCTATGAGCCCTATCTGATTCAATGCGGGTTCATCAAGCGGACTCCCCGGGGGCGGCTTGCGACCGCCAGGGCATACGAGCATCTGAACATGAAGTCGCGAGTTGATGAGAACGAGCAATTTCTCCTTTGAAGTCCCTCCCGAGCTCATTGCGCAACACCCGCCGGAGCGTCGGGAGGAGAGCAGGCTCATGCTTGTCGATCGAAGTCGATCTGAGCTGGGCCACCACACGGTTCCTGAGCTTCCGCAGCTGCTTCCTTCCGGCTCGCTTGTGGTGCTAAACGATACCAGGGTTCTGCCCGCCAGAATCTACGGAAGGTGCAAACAGCACGGGACCGAGCGCGATTTCCTTCTTCTGCAGACAGAAGAGGCCTCAGACCACGATCGGCACGAGCGCGGCGAGTTCGGCGTGAGGCACCGCGATCCTCAGAGAGGCCGGGGAGAGAAGCGGGAGTCGGGCGAACGCGAAGGTGAGCCCGGAGACGACTGTGCGGTCTGGAAGGTGTCCTGTAAGGGAGCGCAACGGATGCGCGGCGGACGGACGTTTGTGCTCCCCGAAGAGAGAACGCTGACAGTGCTTCGCCCGGTGGAAGACGGTGTAGTCGTTCGAATCGAGCCGCCACCGGATCAAGGGTATCTGGAGCGAGTGGGTCATGTGCCGCTTCCCCCCTACATCAGGCGTTCCGACCGGAACGACGACCGGGAGCGGTACCAGACGGTCTATGCGCGGCGGCCGGGCTCCGTGGCGGCCCCAACGGCCGGGTTGCACTTAACCGAGGGGATTCTGCGCGATCTGCAAGTCGCCGGGCACGAGATATGCTCGGTTACATTGCATGTCGGTCTGGGAACCTTTCTGCCCGTTCGGAGCGAGCGAGTCGAAGATCACCGGATGCACGCTGAGCGCTATGAGGTTCCGGAGGATACGGCACATGCGGTAACCGAAGCCAAGAGGCAAGGGAGGCCGGTGGTGGCCGTGGGAACGACGAGTCTTCGTACCTTGGAGGCGGCGTGGAGAGCGCCGGAGGAGGAGCTTTGCGCCTCTTGTGGTCAGTCGGAGGGGCGACAGTCACCCGATGAAGACGCGGAGACGAACGTGGGTGCAAACGCCGCTACGAACGCGGCCGCCTCCGACGGTTCAGATCCCGGTGCGAATCGCGGTGCGAACACGCAGCCTTCGGACCGCGCGTCCGGCGGTAGACTTCGGGCCGGCGCGGACTCGACCAACCTTTTCATCTATCCAGGTTATCGATTCGGGGTAGTCGACGCGCTTTTCACCAATTTCCATACGCCGGAGAGCACGCTCTTCATGTTGGTCTGTGCGTTTTGCGGAACCGATCGAGCCCACGCCGCCTATGCCGAAGCGATTCGCCGCCGCTACCGTTTCTTCTCGTACGGAGACGCCATGTTGATCCGCTGACCCCCCTTGGCCCGCCGGCTTGTTTGGCCTGTCGGCCCCTTCAGCCCGCCGGCTCGCCCGGCCTGCCTGCTGCGCATAGATCCGAACCACGCTCAGTACGTGTCGGGGCCCATTTCCTGAAACTGTTGTCGCACGTCATAGAGCCGTTCCAGGTGCCGGTCGATTATCCGGTCGTAGTCCAATTGGCCGGTTTCGATGCGGTGATTCTCGTCCATCCAGTGTTGGACCTCTTGCAGCTCTACGTGGCGAAGCTCCCATGCCTCCGCCGACCACACTAGCGCTTCGTCCCAGTAGACTCGAGCATATTGAAACAGATCTTCGGCCTTCTCGAGGCTTTCGAGGTTGAGGTCCCGCCAGGGAGCGTTGTAGAAGTAGGCCACTTCACGGTTGTAGCGGTTAGCCCATGCCAAGTAGAGTTCGACGAGTTTCAAGTTCAGGTGCATCGTGAAGAGGTATCGGTAGCGTTCCCACTCCTCCTCTGTTTCGATCGTTGCGAGTGCATTGAGCGGATTGGCGAAATCAGCGCGGAGTGCGCGCTCCAGCCAGTATATGTTCTCAGAAAGGTTCAAGGGCTGGTCGTAGAACTGCCGGCGGTAGAGCTGGTACAGCTGCTCACGGTAGAGCAGTCGATATCCCAAGACCGGACCTGCGGCAATGAGGAGTATGCACACAACGGAGATTGCCCGCTTCACACTTCTTGATATCGGCATGTCCGGCGGAGAGAATAACCGAGCTGGACGAGTCAGAGCGTAGCGGGGTAGATCCGCTCCGCTATTCCGGCACGGTCCCATCGATCTGGTTCCAAACGTCTGCAGCCAGCTGCTCCCGCGGTCTGGTCGCATCCAACACGTGAACGCTGACCCCCGCTTCTCGGGCTACTTGCATCGCTTGGCGATATCCTTCGGCTATCTGCAGTAGAGCCTGCTCGCTCTCGTAAATCTCGCGTGCTTCTCGACTGTCGAGCCGCTTCACGCATTCGCTCACAGGTAGGTCCAAGAAAAACACACGCGCGGGAAACGGAAAGTCCTGATTGAGGCGGAGGACGAAATCCAGTCCGCATGATATGCCTTGATAGGCAAGCGAGGAGAAGACATATCGATCGCAGATTACGGGAGTGCCGCATTCCAGGTGAGCCAGAATGCCTTCCTGTCCGTAGAGATGCTCGTAACGATCCGCGGCGAACAGGTAAGCGGTGGTTCCCGCGGTCACCTGATGGGTCCCCGCGAGTACCGAGCGGACACAGGTGCCGGTCGGTCCGGAGGTTGGCTCCTGCGTGGCGATGCATGACCGTCCGGCAGCGCGAAAGCGTTCGGTCAGGAACTGTGCCTGGGTGGTCGTTCCTGAGCCGTCCAGGCCTTCGAAGACGGTGAAGTGTGGGTAAATGGGATGATTCCGGGCCAAGGGCTTACTCCAGCTATTGTTATTGGGCGTATTTATGGTAAATTTGAGAATAGGAACAGTGCTCGAGAGCTTCTTGCCTCCCGTGCCCGGCCAACTTCAGGGTACACCCGCGTACAGGGCGTATGCAAGAACGGTAGAACGGTAGCCGCACTGCGAGGATTGATTTGAGCCGGCGCAAATATAGCGCGTTTTCGCGTGTCGTGCAACTTATACTCCTTCTCGCCTTGGCCGTCGGTGTTTGGATTGCCGTCCCGCACGTGCTCTATTTCGTGGACTCTCGAGTGACGGAGCTCAAGACACACGCGGTATCTCGCCTGGAGCAGAGTCTCGGAAGGCATATTGCGTACCAGTCGATCTCACCGTCGATCGTGGGGAGTGTCGATATTCACGGCCTCCGAATCGGACCACCTTTGGGGGCCTCTCCGGCATCGCCGGCCGAGGCTCCGGAGGGAGAGGGCCCGGCCGAAGCGTGGCCGGCGGCGGAGGCACTTCCCGACGAGGTTCTGTCGGTCGGACGGGTTCGGATCTTCTACCGCATCCTGCCGCTTCTTCTGAGCGATCTGGAGGACGCGGTTCGGGAGATCCTGATCGAGAATACTACGGTGAGTGTTGATGCGCGGCGAGACGCGGCATTGCTTCGTATGCTCGGTGAGGCCGCCGGTATAGACCCGGACAACCTGCTCGGCCTCGAGCTGCCGCCGGCTCACGACGGCAGCCTCCGTCGCGGCCCTCGACTCGAGGATGATTCGACTCGGGAACGGGACGCCGATGGAATCGTGCAGCAGCTCGCCTCCGCGGATTCTCCCGGGGGTATTGTGGGGGATCGCCTGAAGTGGGTTACGCGGTTCTTCGGAGGGCCTCGATCGGACAACCTCTGGGGGGAACGTGTTGCCGGACCGCGCTACCCTGAGTCGCCTGTGATCGATCCTAGGCTTCTGGAGGAGCTTCCTACAATATCCGGTCGTAATATCACGCTTGAGCTTCACGAGGCAGAAGGTTCGGTCTTCGCGAATGATGTCGACTTCGACCTGCGAACCGATGACGAAGGGATGAACTTCGGTTTCAGGGGGGCTCTGCGTGTTGATAACGCGCGGAGCGGTGCGCTTGGCGTGGTGGAGCTGGATATCCGGGGAAACGGCCAAGCTGACCGCGCGATGCGCGGAGGTGTCGCCGAGCTCGAGCTCGTGTCGTTTCGCTCACGGCTTTTTGACGCCGAGGAGCACCGGTTTCGAATGTTTGCGTCCCGGGGAGGATTCCGGGTCAAGAGCGTGGAGGATGACCGTCCGCTTGACCTTGTGGTCGGCGTCGGAGCAGCGGGAATTAAGGCCGAGTTCGCTGCCGACCGGTACCGTGTCTCGGATTCAGTTCGCATGAGTGCCGCTCCGGAGGGGGGGATTCCCGAAAACCTCCGGCCGTGGTTGGGAACGTTGGTAAGCGGGGAGGGATCACTCTCGTACTCCGTGCGGGATGGACTCCGTTACGACGGCGACCTGACGCTATGGGCTCCGGGCGAGATTGGGCAATTCGAGACTGTGCGAGCGCGTTTCTCCGGAGATAGTGAACGGGCGCGCATGTCGCAGCTAGTTCTCGAGTTACCGAGAGGGCGTGTCCTCTTTGCCGGTACGCTCGATATTCCCTCGGGTGCGCCTGACGGCTCACTGTATTTGGACCGGGTGGGGCCGCGAGGATATCCGCCGGTGACCGGACGTTTTGATGTGGAGGCAAGTGACCCCGGTGTACGGCTTTCCAGCGATTCGTTTGCGTATGCGGGAGCGCGATTTTCTGTTCTGACGGTGGAGATGGGATGGCAGCCGGCCAACGCGGAGACGGTGGCGTTGCGGATCCAAGGTGAGGAGCAGTCGGGTGGAACCGTTGAAGCAACCGGGACCGTTCCGTTGCAGAAAGAGGCGCCGTGGGGGATAACGGCCACGGTCGACGGAGTTGCGTTGGATCAGATCGGAAGGGCCATTGCCGCGTTGACGCCGGGACAGGACGACCAGGTTGCAGGATTCCTGCTCGGCGATAGTTCAGCGGTGTCCGCCCGGGCTCGTATCACGGGTAGCCGGGCTCTGCCGGTGTTGGAGAGCGCTGAGCTGGCTGTGGACGGCGCGGCGAAACGAAGTGCCGAGCTTGTCGTTTCCCGGCGGAAGGGCCCGACAGCTGCGCAGATCGAGGGGCCTCTCGAGTATTCGGGATACTTGGAAGGGCGTTGGAGCGACGTCACTTTTGACAGTGAGTTTGTCGCGGAATACGACCGGGGAGGAGAGCTCACCGTTCAAAGCGCAAGTCGCTTCGGAGATGAGCAATATGATCTCCGCATCGCTTACGCCCCGGGGTTGGGCCTCGTAGTACATGAGCCCCGAGGGCTTAACGCGCAGCTTGCTACGGAGGCCGAAGGTATCCATCTGCGCGGAAGGGTCGAAGAGTTTCCACTCGCATTGCCCGGCATGAGCGGGACTGCCAACGCCGCCGTCGAAGGACGGTTCTTTGAAGCGGATGACTGGAGCGTCAGCGTGGGCTCCTTTGACCTAACCGGATTGGACGGGCCGGGTTTTGCTGAAGCGTCCGTAAGTGGAGCTGCTGAGGTAGTGCCGTGGAGCCTGCGGTTCACTCAGTTGGAGATCCAAGATCGTTTTTCTCATCTGCGGGGCGCGGGGAGGATCGATCTCACGCCTGAGAAGCGACGCGCTACCGGTGTATTGGAACTTGCCGGAGTTGATTCCGATGAGCGGTACTCTTTGGAAGGCGAGTTCCGTGACGAGGAGCTGGCCGTCTCCGGAAGCGCGCGACAGGTGGGAGTAGTGCGTTTCGGGTGGGATGCAATCACTGGGGCGGTCGATCTGGAAGGAGCGGTTACCCTATCTGACGGCGCTCACAGCGCAACTATCGCACTCCGTTCGCACGATGTCCGGTTCAACAACGATCAGGTTTCTTTCGACATAAGCGCGGAGAGCACTGAGGAACGCCTGTCGGTGACGGGAGGTAGCGTGTCGCACCTCGGGACGCAGGCTGAGGAGCTCGGGCTGGAGCTTGATCTAGAGAGCGGGCGGATCACCTCAGCGGGATCCGTCACGATGCGTTCTCCGGATGAGCCGCGTGAGTTCACTGTGCGTCTGGACGGTAGGATCGGTGAAGGAGAGCTCCGGTTGGAGGAAATCGCCGATGCGGATATGAGCTTCCGGATTGCCGTGGACGATCTCTCCATAACCCCCAATCTTCCGGAGCATTGGGAGTTCTCCGTGCAACGCACCGGCGAGCGGATTTCCCTGCGAGGCGGTCCCGAGGAGTCCATCGAGGGTGAGTTGGCCTCGGACGGAGCGTTTACGTTGCGCATGCGCGATCCACTGCCGGTGAGCCTACAAGGCGAAGGGTATTTGCAGGCCGGTCACCTCGAAACAAATCTGTCCCGGATCGCAGTCGACGTACGCGACTTCCGGGAGCTCTTCGAGGATAACGAGGGGTTCGTCCCGGAGACAGGGACGATCGCCGGCGGAATGCGAATCGACG